>JAUYBT010000206.1 GCA_030692905.1 Bacteroidales bacterium | reverse complement strand
AAATTCATGATAACGGTTATTCTTCACCGGTAGTTTATAATAATCAGATATGGGTAACTACAGCAAAATCTGATGGAAAAGAGCTTTATGCTGTTTGTATCGATTTTAAAACAGGGAAAATAATTTATGATATAAAGGTTTTTACTCCTGATAAAGTTCAAAGGAAGCACTCTCTAAATACTTATGCCTCTCCAACACCATGTATTGAAAAGGGCTTTGTATATGTTCATTATGGGAGCATGGGAACAGCCTGCATAAATACTGCAAATGGTTCAATCGTGTGGAAACGTAACGATTTCGAATGTAAGCATGCCCAGGGTCCGGCTTCATCTCCAATAATTTATAAAAATCTTCTCATCCTGCATTTTGAAGGTACTGATGTCAGGTATATCGTTGCTCTCGATAAATCGAACGGGAAGCTTATATGGAGAAGTGACAGACCAGCAGAACCCTATGAGCCGATAACGGTGATCGGCAGAAAAGCATATATTACACCTATAATAATAAATGTAAAAGGACGCGATATACTGATCTCCAACGGTTCAGCAGTCTGCATCGCTTACGAACCCAATACAGGTAAAGAGATATGGAGAGTAGTAAATGGAGCAGAATCGACTGTTGCAATGCCATTTACCGAAAATGGTTTAGTTTACTGGTACTCCGGATTCATGGTTGCAGATGACGGTACCAGATTTACCGAATTACTGGCGGTTAACCCCGATGGCAAAGGTGATATTACAGGTACAAATGTCCTTTGGAAAAAACGGGATAAACTGTCGCAAAACCAGATGCTGACACCTGTCATAAAAGACGGATTAATATATACTGTCAATACCAGGAACATCCTGATGTGCATTGATGCAGCGACAGG
Source organism: Bacteroidales bacterium (assembly GCA_030692905.1). Classification (GTDB taxonomy): domain Bacteria; phylum Bacteroidota; class Bacteroidia; order Bacteroidales; family VadinHA17; genus LD21. The sequence continues at coordinate 20,367 of JAUYBT010000206.1, read as the reverse complement.
AGAAGAAATCTGGTCAACACATGTGACGTCAAATTATAACGCCTCACCGATTTATATAAATGATAATATCTGGTTTTTCTCTGTAAAAGGTGAAGTTCTGGTAATAAAAGCAGGCCGGAAATATGAGGTTGTCGCTAAGAATCAAATGGATTCAGGGATTTGGGCAACACCTGCGATTTTAAGAAATTCAGTGATAATGAGAACACAAAAGTATTTGTACAGGATAGGACTGGAATAGGAGAAGGGGTTTGCCCTCGCGCCGTCATCTATGAATTTCAATAACATCATGAGAACTTTTTGGATTTCAAACGGCCCCAAAATTATCTGCAGCCTTGAATTTTCTTTGGTTACTTTCTTTGTTTCAAGACAAAGAAAGCAATATTGATTTTGGGCAAACAAAAAATGAACAAAGAAGAAACAATGACCTTCCATTAGCGTGGTTGAGGGGTAGTTCACTCCATTTCCGGGTTGCCTGCGCACTGTCTTGAGGTCTTTGGAGTTTATCTGGTACGTTTCTGAAAGTTCGTTATAAACTAAAAACATCAAAATTGGATAGTTTTATAGCCCTTTTGGGCTATTGCGCGATGTTATTCTTACATACATAAGTTTACAACAAACAATTTAACTCCGAACAAATGTGGTCAAGGCCACTGGTTTTTCCAATACATCAAATAGGTGTGCAAACGCCCATCTTATCGGGCAATCAGAAGACTGCATAAAGACTCTTTGGGTGCTGGTGGCACCACAACCTTTAAATTTTCTGTTGACGGATTTGGTGATGGTTTTTTATATTTCATGAATTTCTTTTTACAATTTTTCGATAGCCATTATCGGCTGATCTTTTACCATTAGAGTAGCATCGTCAACAAGTATCTTTACTATTTTACAATTGAAGGGTGCTTCAATTTTATTGAAAAGCTTCATCGCTTCTATTACACAAACAGGATCTCCTTTCTTTACTTCTGTTCCTTCTTCTACGAAAGGAGGTTGGTCAGCACCAGCAGAACGAAATAATCTTCCTGCCATAAAAGCATTAATCGTTTCCTTATATTCTTGAGTGCTTTTCTCTTCAGGTTTTTTTGCAACTTTTTGAGTGTTTTCTTCTACTTCTTCAGGAGCTGACTCTACAAATGGTTCCGAAATAACATGTCCGTTTGTATTTCTATTTCCTGAATGTAATGATAGGCTAAAATCGCCTTTCCTTATTACCAGCTCATTAAGTTGCATCCTTGATGCTCTGTCTAATATAGCATTAATGCCTGCATAATCTTCTTGATGTAACATCTGATTTGCAGCTTCAGAAATAGCTGAGTTTACTATTGCTCCTTTTTCTGCTTCAGGAATTTTAACGATTTCTTCAATTTCAATGTCAGCAGGAGTTTTTGGTCTTTTATCTTCCGCAATCGCTCTCCATTTGAAGTATTCCATCGAAACTTCCGGGAATAAACAATAAGATAAGATATCCTCTTCATTTTCGATTAACTCAGGATTTGCTACATTCTTCGTAACTGTAGGCAACATTGGTTTTAGATCATCCGCAGGGCGGTGATCAATTGGTTTTTCATTACCTAAGATTTGTTTAATAAATTTAGGATCAAGAGGAGCTGGTGAACGACCATACATCCCTTTTACATAATTCTTTACTTCTTGAGGAACAACCTTATATCTTTCACCTGTAATAACATTCATCACTGCTTGTGTCCCAACTATCTGACTTGTTGGAGTAACCAATGGAGGATATCCCAGATCTTTTCGAACTCTTGTTACTTCTTCCAATACCTCAGGTAATTTCTCAATTGCTCCTTGTTGTTCAAGTTGCGAGCGGAAATTTGAGATCATTCCGCCGGGAATTTGATGAACAAGAATTTCAGAATCAATAATTGGTTCAAAGCCTCTTCCTTTAACTCTTTGCGGAGCTAGAGCTGCAAAGTATTTATTTACTTTTCGTAAAGCTTCAAGATCTAAATCAACATCAAATTCAGTTTCCTTGAAAATAGCATAAATAGTTTCTACTGGCGGTTGAGATGAAAATCCTGCCATTGTTGAAATAGCACAATCTACAGCCCCTGCACCAGCTCTGACACCATCAAGATAAGCAGAATCGGCCATTCCACTAGTAGCATGACAATGAATCTGGATTGGAATATCTATCTCATTTTTTAGTGCAGTTACTAAGTTTTTAGACATGGTTGGCGATAATAATCCAGCCATATCCTTAATACATAAAGAGTCGATACCAATTGCAACTTGATCTTTTGCATCACTTACAAATTTCTCAATAGTATGTACTGGACTTGTAGTATATGAAAGTGTTCCTTGTGCATGTGCACCATGTTTCTTAACTGATTTAATAGCAACTTCAAGATTTCGAGAATCGTTCAGTGCATCAAATATTCTGAATATGTCTATACCATTCTGGTGCGCTGTTTCTACAAAACGATCAACAACATCATCCGGATAATTTTTGTATCCAACAATATTCTGTCCTCTTAACAACATTTGCAAAGGCGTGTTTTTGGCTTTTGATTTCATTAATCGTAATCTCTCCCAGGGATTCTCACGTAAAAATCTTAAACAAACATCAAAGGTTGCTCCACCCCATACTTCTAACGAATAATAACCTACGGAGTCAATGGTTTCAATAATATCAATTATATCTTTGGTGCGCATTCGGGTAGCCCAAAGTGATTGATGTGCATCTCTTAATGTTGTATCTGTAATCCTTAATTTGTTCTGTTTCATTATTTTGTCTCCGATTAATTATTAACTGAGAATTTTCCCATTCCTGAATATTTTTCAAATCTTCTTTGAATTAATTCTTCAATGCTTACATTTATATATTTTTCAAGATTTCTTAATATAGATGATTTTACTGATTCTGCAATTTTTTCATAATTGGTATGAGCACCTTCTCCGGGCTCTTCAATTATTTCATCAATAACTCCATGCTTATGAAGTGCACTTGCTGTAAGATTTAGTGCTTCGGCAGCATCAGGAGCAAATTTAGCATCTCTCCATAATATTGATGCGCAACCTTCAGGTGATATTACCGAATATATAGAGTTAGATAACATTAATATTTTGTCGCCAACACCAATGCCTAAAGCTCCTCCGCTTCCTCCTTCGCCAATAACAACGCAAATAACGGGAACTTCAAGAGAAGCCATTTCAGTTAGATTTTTTGCAATTGCTTCAGCTTGTCCTCTTTCTTCGGCTTCAAGACCTGGGAAAGCACCGGGAGTATCAATTATAGTAACAATTGGAATATTAAATCTTTCGGCTAATTTCATTAAGCGTAAGGCTTTTCTGTAACCATCAGGATTTGCCATACCGAAATTTCGTTCAATATTTTCGTTAACATTTTTACCTTTATTATGACCAATAAGCATTACTTTTTGATCTCCGATTTCGGCAAAACCTCCTATCATAGCTAAATCATCAGAATAATATCTGTCGCCATGTAGTTCAACAAAGTTTGTAAAAATTAATGAGAGATAATCTTGTAATATAGGCCTGTTAGGATGCCGACTTATGTTAACTACATCCCATGCCGATGATATTGATTTTTTATTCTTAGTCATTTTTTCTCTTCTGTTAAAACTATTGTATTTTCAACTTCTGATACCATACCTCCGTAGTTTTTAAATTAGTTGAAGAAATTTTTTAATTTGATTATCGATTATAAAAACTGAGGACATTACTTAAATAATTTTTCATATTCTTCCTGTCTACAATCGAATCCATAAATCCGTGTTTGAGAAGATATTCTGAAGTCTGGAAATCGTCTGGAAGTTTTTCTCCAATGGTTTGTTCTATTACTCTCCGACCAGCAAATGCAATTAATGCACCAGGCTCAGAAATATTTAAATCTCCCATCATGGCGTAACTTGCAGAAACACCACCTGTTGTAGGATTAGTAAGAACTGATATATAAGGAATATTTTTTTTGTTTAGACGAGCAATACCAGCACAAGTTTTTGCCATTTGCATTAGCGAAAGTACTCCTTCTTGCATTCTTGCACCTCCTGATGCAGAAAAAACAATATATGGAAGATTGTTATCGTAAGCATAATTTGCAGCTTGCAGGATTTTTTCGCCTGTGGCACTTCCAAGGCTACCCCCTAAAAATCGGAAATCCATTACAGCTACAACAGCTTCAATACCATTAATTTTACCATGACCGGTAACTACCGATTCTGAGATTCCTGTTTTTTTAATTGCAGTTTCATACTTGTCTTTGTAACTACCTTTTAGATCGATAAATTTTAGTGAGTCAATTGGACTAATATTATTGAATAACTCTTTGAAAGTATTTTTGTCAAACAGAAGATTTATACGTTCATACGAAGTAATACTTCCGTGATAGTTGCAACTCGGGCAAACATTCAGGTTTTCTTCCCATTCACTTTTGTAAATATGCGATTGGCATTTTTTACATTTTATCCATAAATCCTCGATTGATTTCTTTTTTACCGCTGTTGGTTCACTGTACCAAGCCATCTCGTTCCTCCGCTGTATTTAATTTTACATTAATAATACATAAAATTATCTCTAGTTTAAACAATAAACTGAGATAATTAGTTTGGCAAAATACTTAATTTTATATAAAAAGCGAGATAGATTGAAATTATTATGTGATTTACATTATATAAACAGATAAGGATATAAAGGCAATATTCAGTAAATCATTATCTTATTTCATAACACAATATTCCATATATGAAGAGGGTTCTATTTGTGTTCCGGATTCAGGTGTTAACTTTCACCGGTTTTTCCAGTAAAGTCCTGGTGGCACCACTTCTTTAAATCGTAAACCCCGCAAGATCAACGATCTGCGGGTTTTTGAGTTTTTGAGGGTGACGGAATTGGTGACAGCTTTTGTACGAGATACTATATAAGACGTTTTTTTAAAATCAATAAGGTCGTTTCTACTTCGAAGAACCAGGATTTGCATTTCCGGTTCTGGATTCAACATATTTCTTCTGTTCAGGAGTAAGCAAATCCATGACTTTCTTCCTGTTAGTCTCCCTCAGACCTTGCATCTTAGTTGTCATGTCATCTCTGAATTTCTTCATCTCATCCTGCTGCTTCTGCCTGAGGTCCGCGATATCTTTCTTTTGCTTTTCGGTAAGGTTTGGAATAATTTCTATCAACCTGCCAGATCCCATATGTCCCTGACCCATACGATTCATCGACATTGGTCCCATACCTCTTCTCATACCATTCATCGGTCCTGGTCCCATACCTCTTTTCATACCATTCATCTGACCCTGTCCCATAACTCCTCCCATTCCAGATCTTTGCCCCGGACCCATACCTGGTCTCATGCCACTCATCCTAAACATATTAGCCTCGCGACCCATACCCCTTTTCTGCCTGATATCCATCCCCGGTCGGTTTATATGCGTAGTTCCCCTCATGCCTCTCATGCTCCGATGTACATAGTGTTGGTGTGCACAGATTCCTACAATGCCTACTATCAGAATAAAAAGCCCTATTCCAATAATTATTTTTATTGATGTTTTCATATCGCTTTAATTTTATTTAATCATTTTCCATTTTTGATCTGCATCTATACCTGGTTTTACCGGTCAGATCTTTTCCTTATTTTTATTTAGACAATTGAAAACCTTAATTCATTCTGAAATAACAGAATATTTTCAATTTTTTAACCTGCCCTGAATGAAAAATTTCTTTATTGTGGGGCTGTTTGCCGGATCAATTCAAAATCCAGTGGGGCTAGTGGCACCACTTCTTTAAATCGTAAACCCCGCAAGATCAATGATCTGCGGGGTTTTGAATTTTCGAGGGTGCCGTCTGCCTGCCTTGTAGGCAGGGAATTGATGATGGATTTTCTATACAGGTTTTTCCTGAATTCTTAAACCAAAGCAGGATAAAATAATCACTCAATTTATTTTCTTTTAAAATCGTTTTCGTTAATAGTATAACTTTGCAGTTATCTTATAGTTGAATATATGCAGTTTAAAAAACGGAAACTTTTAAAAATAATTTTTAAATATGTATTTGTATTTATATCCTCGGTAATCTTATTAATCGGCTTACTGTTTTTATTGATATATTTTGGGGTTTTTGGCCCTTTGCCCGATAAAAATGCATTGTCCGCAATAAGCAACGAAGAGTCTTCGCTGGTATTTTCTTCTGATAGCATTTTAATTGGGAAATACTTTGCACAGAACCGTACCAACATCAACTGGGAACAAGTCCCTGTTCATCTTAAAAGAGCTCTGATTGCAACGGAAGATAAGCGTTTTTTCAATCACAAAGGGTATGACAACCGAAGTTATTTCCGTGTTTTATTGAAAAGTATTCTGCTTGGCGACAAAAGCGGAGGGGGAGGAAGTACCCTGACACAACAACTGGTTAAAAATCTTTATGGCCGCGATGATTTCGGATTTTTAAGCCTTCCGGTTAATAAAATAAAAGAAATCATTATTGCCTCGCGTATTGAAGATGTTTATACCAAAGAAGAGCTCTTATTGTTGTATCTCAATTCCGTGCCATTTGGAGAAGATGTTTACGGGGTGGAATCTGCGGCCCACAGATATTTTAACAAACCGGCAAGTGAATTAAAGATTGAAGAATCGGCTGTTTTGGTAGGTATGTTAAAAGCCAATACTTATTTCAATCCCCTACTCAATCCTGAAAATTCACTTGCACGCCGAAACCTAGTTTTAAATTTAATGGGAAAAGAGCATTATCTAACCGCTGAATCATCAGACAGTCTGCGAAAATTACCCCTTAAACTTAACTATGAAAACTTGAATTTAAAAGCTCCCGCAGGCTATTTTGTGTACCAGGTAAAGAAAAAAACCATGGAGTTGTTGGATTCTATCAAAACCAAAACCGGCAAGGGTTATAACCTTGAAAAAGATGGGCTGAAAATATATACAACCCTGAATATGCAGGTTCAGGAGCTAAGCTCCGAAGCTGTAAAAAATCATTTGGTGGTTATGCAAAAACTACTCGATAAGGAACTTGAAAGCAGCAGGATTAAAAAACAATGGTACAATAAACAAAAGCAGGATGCCCGGGCTTATGATAAAGACACGCTGAAAAGGGAAGTTAAGCTGTTTGATTGGGAAGGTATCCAACCAAAAAACATCAGCAAATTCGACAGCTTATGGCATTATTATAAAATGTTGAATGCTTCAGTGCTTATCACCAATCCCAAAAACGGAGCAGTAATTACCTGGATAGGAGGCAATCATTTCAGAACTCTTCCTTTTGATATGGTTCTGTCGCACCGGCAAATTGCTTCAGCCTTTAAACCTGTTTTATATGCTACTGCGCTTGAAACAGGTATTACGCCTTGTTCGTATCTCGAAAATAAAGAAAATAAATATCCCGGATACGAGGATTGGGAGCCTCAAAACTTTGACCATGCATCAACCCCCGACAGCACTGTTGCTCTGTGGTATGCTTTGGCCTACTCCATGAACCTTCCAACGGTTGATTTATACTTTAAGGTGGGAAGAGAAAACCTCATCAATACCTGCAATAAGTTAAACTTTCCTCATTTTACTGATGATGCACCGTCAAATGCTTTAGGCACACTCGATTTATCTCTTTACGAGATTGTCAGGGCCTACGGATCTTTCGCCAATCAGGGCCAAATGAACGAACTGTTTATGATTAATAAAATCACTGATGCCGATGGGAATACCTTGTATATCAGAGAATCTACAGAACCGGCAAAAGTCTTCAGTACCGAAACCAGTCAGATGATAACGGCCATTTTACAAGAAGTAATAAATCAGGGAACGGGAGCTGAAATTCGCAGCCATTATGGAATACGAGCAGAGCTTGCCGGAAAAACAGGTACTGCTCAAACCTATTCTGATGCATGGTTTATTGCTTATACACCTGATTTGGTTATTGGCACATGGGTGGGTGCCCGCACGCCGGATGTTCACTTTTACAGCGGCAATGGATCAGGATCGTCGTTGGCATTGCCTATTGTTGCGAATGTTATCAGAGAAATTGAAAAAAATTCTGAATTGAGAAAAAAATACCTCACTCCTTTCGCGCTCCCCAACGACGTTTATTCCTTTTTGAAATGTGAACCCTTTTTTCAAAATGGAATTAAAGGGTTTTTAAATAGGTTGTTTAACAGAAACGCTAAGAAGGATGATGATACTCAGGATTCGGTAAAAAATGAGAAAAATAAACGGGGAGTGAAATCATTCTTTAAAAAGCTCTTTAAAAGTAATAAGTAATTCAGTTATCAGGTTAAAATAACGACAAGGTTCCCATATCACTATATTCCTTATTACCGCTCTTTTTAACTGTTTGTGACCTCCAATATATAACTGGTTGATATTAACCCTTTTTAAGATCGTAATTTGCGACCTCCATAATTTACAGGATGGAATTTCTTTAATTTGATTTTCACTTAAAGGTTGCATTTTGTGACCTTAAATTTTCATGGGGCTGGTGGCACCACAACCCTTAAATGAAATTATAAAACCTGACTGAAGTGAACACCTCATTCCGGAACATGTGTCTTTACCGGATAAAAACATTTAGCTGATATCTTACATGCTGAAAAGATTCACTATCTTAATAATTTGTCTTTTAGTTTTTCTTATATTTATCTGCTTATACGTCATAATCCAAACTGTAATCATAAAAAATACAATCAAAATGACAAAGAGAAGAGAATTTATTAAGAAGAGTGCATTAGGCTCAGCCGGTATTGTAATTGGTGGCATGGGGTTCAGTTCCAAAACGTATTCTTTAATAATTGGGGCCAACGATCGCATCAATATTGCTGTTATTGGGATCCGCAACCAGAGTAGTGTCCACATAGACAATTGGTGCAAACTGAAAGATAGCCATAATGTGGTATTAAAAATCCTCTGTGATACCGATGAACTGCTTTTTGATTCACGTTCGAAAATGGTGATCGAAAAAACCGGTTTGAAACCTTTAACGGAATGGGATATGCGTAAAGTACTGGATGACAAAGAAATCCATGCTGTATCAATCGTTACACCGAATCACTGGCATGCACTGGCTACTATCTGGGCTTGTCAGGCAGGGAAACATGTTTATGTTGAGAAGCCGGCTTCCCATAATCTCCGGGAGGGGCGGAAAATGATCGAGGCAGCCCGCAAATCCAATTTACGGGTTCAGGTTGGATTAAATAACCGCTCCTCCAATAATGTGAGAGAAGCGATTAAATTTCTGCATGAAGGTGGTATTGGTGATGTTTATATGGCTCGTGCCCTTTGTTTCAAGGCACGTGATTCATATGGGATGGCAAAAGACAGTGAACCTCCTGCCACATTTCATTACGACCGTTGGTTAGGTCCTGCTCCTTACCGCCCGTATAATGAGAAACGGAGTCATTACAACTGGCACTGGTATTGGGATACAGGTAATGGAGATACAGGTAATACCGGCCCGCACCAACTTGATATTGCACGCTGGGGGCTCAATAAAAACGAACACCCGGTTTCAGTCTATTCATCCGGAGGAATCTATGGTCTTCGTAAGGATGAGAGTTCACCGGACAAAAGAACTCCGGGGGTTATGGTTTATGGAGATGTTGAGACTTATGGCCAGGATAAGACCTCACAGGAAACTCCAAATACTCAGACATGCACATTTAAGTACAATGATGGAACTATGTTGGAGTTTGAAACCAGGGGACGTTATACTAATCATGAAGGAAACAATGGGCAGGAAGTAGGAAACCTGTTTTACGGCACTGAAGGTTGGCTTGAAATTAGTGGTGATACATGGAAAGCTTTTCGCAGACGGGAAAGGGAACCTTTTGCAGGCTCAAAAGAAAGCTTTAATAACCCAAAGGGAAATCATTTTACCAATTTTCTCGATGCAATACGTGCTGGTAAAGACGAAATTCTGCACTGTGACATCAATGAAGGCTTTTATTCATCATCACTTCCATTGCTTGCAAATATCTCATATCGCGTTGGACGAAGCCTGAAATTTATGGGTGATTATGAAAAGTTTGCCAACGATCCTGAAGCAAACACATTATTGACAAGAGTATATCGCAAACCTTATGTCATTCCTGATGAAGTTTAACTTGAGGTAATATTTATAATATATAAAATAAGGTCCAGGTCTGGATGGCTGACAATAAACAATCGTGAAAATGCAATGCTTATTCTGAAGAAATAGTTTTAATATCAAACCTTATAGTATCATGAATAGAAAATCATTTTTAAAAAAATCCGTAATAGGTGGAATGGCGATGGGATATTCCGGATTAGTAATGGGTAGATCATTTACCAGTCCTAAAGATGCGTATTCACGACCATCTGATTTAAAGATTACTGATATTCGTGGGGCTACTCTGGCTGCTATCTACGATTTCCCCATTATTAAAATATATACCAATCAGGGTATTATTGGTCTTGGTGAAGTAAGGGATGCAGGCTGGATAGCACAGGCATTGATAATGAAACCTTATCTGGTTGGGAAAGATCCCCTCGACGTAGAGACGATTCTGATGAGTATCCGTCATCTGACCGGGCCTGGCAGATATGCAGGCGGATATGCAGCTGTGGATATGGCCCTGATGGATCTTGCAGGTAAAGCACTGGGCGTGCCATGCTGGAAACTGTTGGGAGATAAGGTACGCGATAAGGTCGAAATATATGCCGATTGCCCGACCGTTTTAAAAGAAGACAACCTGAAATTAATGATGAAAAGAAGATTTGACCTGGGATTAAAACACTACAAAATTGATTTAACCCCGGCGTTAATCAGGAACATTGATGGAGCCGTTGCAAACAATCTTCCTACGCGGAAAGGACTTGAAAAATGGGGAGAACATGTGTTGACAGCACGTGATATTATCGGGTACGATGTCAAACTGGGAGCTGACCATTTTGGTAATATGACAGTTGAAAGCGGGATCGGACTTGGTAATTTTATGGCAGACCCGAAATACAACCTGGCATATATTGAAGACGTAATTCATTTCACAAAATTTAATGCTGTAAACCTTAACAGGCAAATTACTGCAGGATCTAAAACCCCTACACTAAATGGGGAGGATATATTCAGTCTTGAAAATTTTAAACCATGGATCGAGCAAAATACAGTTGATATTATACATCCGGATCTTCTTACTTCGGGGGGAATGATTGAAACCAGGAAGATAGCCGATTATGCATATCAATATGGAGTAAAAACCATGATGCACTGTGCTTCTTCCCCCGTGGGAGTTATGGCCAATGTACATACCGCTGCGACTATTAAAGAATTCATTTCTCTTGAAAGTCATACCATTGAAATGCCATGGGTTAATGATTTGGTTAAAGGCATTCCAAAGCCGATTATTCAGAATGGTGTTATCCCTGTTCCTGATAGTCCCGGTTTGGGTATCGAATTTATCGATGAGGTAGCAGAGAAATATCTTCGGGAATCTAAATACCTGGCATATAATTCCGGATTGTTTAATCCAACCCCCGAATTTGATAAGCCCATTACAATGATGGAAGCCAAACAAAAAGGACTCATCGGTAATTACCATCAGAGTGGTGGTCCGTGGTGGCATTTCAATGATGATGGAGTATATGCTAACCAGGGCGGATCAAATTAAAGCAACGTTTTTATACTGAAATTATTCTATTCTGCTTTCTGTCAACACTTTACACTGGAACTCTCCTTTAGAAATCATTAAGTAAATAAATATGTTATGAAACAAGAAATAATAGGCCGACCTGAATACTTCACATACACCGGAACCAAAAGATTTGTCCGCATGTGTATCTTCCCGATACTATTCCTGGTAGTCACAACAGGTGCTAAGTCCCAATACCTGAAACGGTCTCTATCCACTATTCCCGAAGTTAAAATGGATGTTTCCACACAAACAGCACATTACAAGCCCATGTTTGGGGCAGGTGATGACAGTTCAGGTATTATCAGAGGAGTAAGCCGTTACGGCTACCTGGCTATCGATCCCGCTGGTAGCAGCAATATCGTAAAGTATGCTGATGAGGAGCAGGTTTTATTTGTTCTCGATGGAACGGGTATTCTTTATTACGGTGAAGAAAAAGTGCCTGTCAGTAAGAACGATTTTATGTATATACCCATAGGAACAAAGTTCGGGTTTTCAAATCCACGTGAAAGATCTTTGTCAGTTATTGTAATGGGATTCAAGATCTTCCCGGGTACCATTATTAAGCCCACAAGCAAGTTGATGATTGCAAATGCCGATGAAGTTCCATTACAGGTCCTTAGCTCTCATGGACCAACAACACAGTTTCAACTACTGATGGGAACCACTGAAAGCACCAGGGACAAACTTGCATCAGCCTTTAATGTTAACAGTTTATTTATCATGGACTTTGCTGCAAGCGGAACAAATATTCCTCACAGGCATGACAGGGAGGAAGAAATCTATTTTATACTGAGAGGTCAGGGAGAGATAGTAGCTGGTGCAACAGCTGACGGCAAAGAATTACGCCATCCTTCAAAGGAAAGGGATGCCTATTTCTTTTCCCCGAAAACGCTTATTGGTTTTTACAGTGGAAATAAAGAGGGAGAAGAACATGCCAGAATCCTGGCAGTCAGGTTTAAATATCCTGTTCAATCCCGGGAACCATAAGGAAAAAATTGAAAACTTACGTAGAAAGATAATATAAATCCTTTTACATCCTTGGGATAAAAGACATTAGAGGGATTTAAACCCGTTTTCCAATATCTTGATAATGAATTATTTACAATTTTATTATCCCCATATTATAAAGAGTAAATCCGTAGATATCAGCATACTGTTCAATAGTCTTACTTACCGGAGTTCCGGCACCATGACCGGCCTTTGTTTCAATCCTGATAAGTACCGGATTGCTGCCTGCCTGTTTAGCCTGCAGTTGTGCTGCAAACTTGAATGAATGTGCCGGTACTACTCTATCGTCATGGTCTCCTGTTGTAACGAGTGTTGCAGGGTATTTTGTACCCTCTTTTACATTCTGAACAGGTGAGTATTTATATATGTATTCAAACATTTCCTTACTTTCCTCTGATGTACCATAGTCGTATGCCCATCCTGCACCTGCAGTAAATGTATGATACCGGAGCATATCCATCACGCCAACAGCCGGAAGTGCAACCTTCATAAGGTCAGGCCGCTGGGTCATTACAGCTCCCACGAGGAGACCTCCGTTAGATCCGCCTCTTATTGCCAGAAAATCAGATGAGGTATATTTCTTTTCAATAAGGTATTCACCGGCCGCAATGAAATCGTCAAATACATTTTGTTTATTCATTTTTGTACCGGCAAGGTGCCATTTCTCACCATATTCACCTCCACCCCTGATATTTGCAACTGCATAAATGCCGCCCATTTCAAGCCAGAGTGCAGCAGCTATTCCAAACTCCGGAGTTTGGCTTACATTGAATCCGCCATATCCGTAAAGTATGGTCGGATTTTCACCATTAAGCTGCGTCCCCTTCCTGTAGGTAATGATCATAGGTATAAGTGTTCCATCTTTTGAGTTATAGAATTCCTGCACTGATTCGTAATCGTCACCGTTGAAGGCCACAACAGGTTTTTTATAAACCTCCGAATTACCTGTTTCCGGATCAAGTTTATAGATAGTAACTGGTGTTATATAGTTCGTAAACGAAAAGTAAACCTCCTTGTCATCCTTTTTTGCACCGAAACCTGAAGCAGTTCCGACTCCGGGAAGAGCAATCTCACGTGCCAGAATCCCATTTTTGTCAAACTGTTTTACTTTTGAGATAGCATCGACCATATAATGTGCAAAGAAGTATCCTGAACCTGCTTCAGGATCGAGTACATTCTCTGTTTCAGGTATGAAATCAGTCCAGTTTTCAATACCGGGTTTTGTTGCATCAACAGTAACAATCCTCTTATTGGGGGCATTAAGGTTGGTTACAATGAAGAGTTTTGTACCCTCGTTATCAATTATGAAATGATCATTATCGAAATTATTAACAACTACAATAAAATCATTATCTGGTTTAGTTAAATCTTTAATATATAATTCATTACCTGTTGTTGAGATTGAAGCTGTTACGACTAGATATCTGCCGTCTTCTGTTACATATCCACCAACATATCTTCTGACAATATCAGAACCAAATATAACCTTATCATCAGTTTGGCGGGTACCGGGTTTATGGAAATAGAGTTTATGGTGATCAGTCATTGCTGAAAGCTCGCTACCCTTTGGTTTGTCATAACTTGAGTAGTAGAACCCTTCATTCCCCTGCCACGAAAGGCCACTGAACTTAATATCTGTTAATGTATCGCTAATGATCTCCTTAGTTGAGGCATCCATCACAATTACCTTACGCCAGTCGGATCCGCCTTCAGATATGGACCAGGCAACTTTGCTGCCGTCGTCCGAGAATTCCATTTCACCCAGTGATGTGGTTCCGTCTGCAGAAAATGTATTCGGATCAAGGAATATTTCAGTTTCTCCATTACCTTTCTGACGATAAACGACAAACTGGTTTTGCAATCCATTGTTCCTGGAAAAGTAAGTATAATCACCTTCCTTAAAAGGAGCCGTGTACTTCTCATAGTTCCACATTTTCTTGAGACGGTTCTTTATCTCCTCCCTGTATGGGATGGCTTCAAGATATCCAAATGTGACTTTATTCTGCTCCTTTACCCAGGCAGCAGTCTCTTCAGATTTATCATCTTCGAGCCAGCGATACGGATCAGGAACTTCGGTTCCAAAATAAGTATCAACAACATCACCCTTTTTTGTAACATGGTATTCTATTTTCTTTTTCATTGGTCCATCACATGATATCAGGAGTGCTATTGCAATTGTTGTCAGAATTAGTTTTTTCATAAGAATTTAGAGTAGATTATTAACTCCGGTTTAATTATCTCAAATGATTTCAGCGGCAAAAGTAATTAAATGCCGGGTTTTAACAAATATGAATTGATCAGTAATATATTTCTGTTAATAGTCATCAGAATATAATCAATACTCAACTTTAAAGAATAAATAATTAACTCAAGTTCCGGAAAATCAAGTATATTTATATCAACTTTTTGTTCTGAACTTGAGAGAATTCAGAAATATTTGATTAAACTTGTTAGATCTGATTACTTTATATGAAGAAAAGTAAGAAAAACTTATTAATTACATTGTCATTATTGTGTCATTCCATATTATATTCAACTCCGGTCGACACAACTTCAATTATTGATAATATCTACAATTATGATTTTCTTAAAGCATCAGAACAATTGTCACGGCTCATTGAAAAAGACCCTTTAATAAGCGAGACTCTTAATCTCGAGATAAAATGGCGGATGGCCATTGAAAAAGGGAATAAAGCGCGTTTTTCGGAATTTCTGAACACTCTGAACCAATTTGAAAAGAACGGCAATAATGACCTTATTAAAATAATTTCTTCAACCTACAGGATGAGATATTACGCCTGTAGCAATAAAAATTACATGATCCCATTTTTATTTTTGAAGTTGCAGAAACAAATTGATAAAGTTGATATTGCAAGGCTCGAAGACTCAAGTAATGAGGCATTTGAACTTTTTATCCTTTACAAATCATTTCTGACTCTCATCCAAAATAGTTTCTTTGTCGATAAATTTTTATCAGATTCTCACAGGAAACAGAAGCTTATTGGAGATATTGAAGAAGTGATCCGCAACGGTTATTCACCTAACAGAACAATAGGTCGATATTTTTTAATGAAGTATTATTTAGATATTGAAAAAGAGAAACCAAAAGCATTTGATTATTTAGCTGAATTACATGCACAATATCCTAAAAACATAATTTTTACACAATTATTAACCAATTAATGAATTATTTATGAAAAAAATTATTTTTTTATCGATTGTTTTCGCTGTAACTGCTTTGTGTAGTTATAATGCAAATGCTTCTGGTTACATTGCTAATGATAACCTGATTGATGAAATGTTTACCACGGCCACTGAAACTGTGAATATTTCTTTTACCGATTTATCGTTGGCCGGCAATTCAACCACTTCATTAGCAGCCGGCGAGAAAGATGCAGTAGTGGCCATAGTCCTTGATTTCTTTTTAGGAGGCTTAGGTGTTCACAGATTTTACCTTGGAACCGAAGTAATGACCGGTGTGGGATATATCCTGACTTGCGGTGGTATATTCGGTATAGTACCATTGGTAGATTTTATCGTTCTGATAATTAACATGGATGACATTTCAGAGTATGTTAACAATCCGAAATTCTTCATGTGGAATTGAAAGGATAAGGATAACCAATTAATATTTTTGAAAGAATTAAGTATTTGTATTAACTTCTAATACTTAATTCTTGTTTTGTCTGTAACCCTGTTGTTATAAATGAATAAAATTCAGGTATTAGTTGTAGTTTTGGTTTTTCTTCTTCCGCAAATCAGATTGCTGTCGCAGGATAATGATTGTGTGAGTGTTAGTCAGGAAATCCAGGTGCTTAGTAAGGGATCTAAAAGCATTTTCAAGTGCGATATTTATTATAACAAAGAGAACGATGCTGTTGTCACTCATCACTACTATCCGGCCGAATTCGTGAAGATGTCTAACCGATTTGGTGAAATGAAAATATATTTTCCGGAAACAAATTCAGTGACAATACAACAGGATCAATCGTTATCAACCACAAATGAACTCTTATATTATTTCATTAATAATAAACTGACCGATCTGGGTCTTTCAAAAGAAGGTTTTAAGCTGGTTAACTCAACCCGTGAAGAAGGGATGATGGTAACAACCTGGCAGGCCCCAGTCTCTTTAAAAGTTATTAATCAGATTAAGATTGTCTTTAAGGAGATGCTACCTATTTACGCTGAATACCATGGTCTGGACGGTTTAATTGTAAAAAAAATTTACTATAGCAGATATGCCGATTTCAAAACCTTCAGAATGCCACTCCGAATAACTGAAATAAGCTTTGAAAGCAAAACAGATTCAACTATAAGACTGTCAGTTTTTTCAAATGTCCGTACAAATGACTTTCCGGATAATAATTATTTCAACTTTAAAATTCCGGACGATGCAAAAATCAGTAAATAACAGGTTGCTTATCTTTTTGTTTTTTTCATTGAGCATCAGTATCTCTGCCCAAGAGAGCCGGTTTAAATTAGATATTGAATATATTAATGTGCAATTATCACAAGCACAAACAGACCCATTTAAGCGCCCCTTTATTTATCGTGACGAAACCTCATTGATTAAGAAAATAAATCCTGTTGGTTTAGTATTCGGAGGAACATTATATATATATCAGAATGTACTCTCAAAGCATATTTCTGCAGATTGTCTTTTTACTCCCAGTTGTTCTGAGTTCAGTAAACAGGCAGTTAAGGAAGATGGATTAATAAAAGGTACCCTTTTAACTATTGATCGTGTGAACAGGTGCAACAGAATTGCTGCACAGGATCTGAAACATTATAGCATAGACCAGAAAACCAGGCGTTATCCTGATCCGGTTTCGAGACATATAAAAGCATCAAAGCATAATGGAGAATAGGAATATTTTAAATATTCAGATTGGTCTGATTGTAATTTTTTTATCATTTACATCTTTATCTTTTTCTCAAAACCCCATTAACTGCGACTTAAAATTTATTGAGCACCTTGTAAAATCTGGTGATTTTGAAGAGGCACTTTATTTATTGGACTCAACTGATTGTTCTTTAGATCAATTGAGTGACAACGTGAACTATCTGAGAGGATGGAGCCTCTATTCATTAAAACGGCTTTCTCCTTCCTCAGAAAGTTTAATAAAGGTTAGACCTTCGTCAGAATTTTACCTGAAATCGCAATTTTTTGCAGCCTGTAATTACGCACATACAGGAAATTATAACAAAGCAATAGAAATCCTTTCAAAGATTGAAGTAAATACCGAAAAACAGATATCTCTTAAAAATTATGAGATTGCGGGTGTTTATCTCCTGCAGGGAAACGCCACCCTGTACGAAGAATCGTTTCCTAAAATAAACAGGAGCTTTTATGAGATTTCCGAATCATTTGATAATCTCCATAAAATTTCAGAAAATTTAAAAAAACATAAAATCAAATCACCTGCAATTGCCGGGATATTATCGGGAATCATCCCCGGATCAGGTAAGTTTTATTCAGGAAAAAGAGGAGAAGCAATTTCTGCTTTTATTGCTACCACAGGACTTGGATTAGTGACCTGGGAAAACTACAGAAAGAGTGGATTGAAAAGTTTTAAAACAATAGCTTTTGGAACTGCGTTTGCATTTTCTTATGTCGCAAATATATATGGATCGGTAGTGACAGTAAATATCCTTGAAACCGAATATAGTGATAATGTTAAAAACTCGATTCTTTTCAATTTGCATATTCCTTTGCGTAATACTTTCGACAAATAGGATATTTGCATCAGATTATTATTTAAATGCACTCAGAGTTTTCTCAGAAGGCCGGTTTTATGTTGCTTCAATTGAATTCGAAAGAGCAATTTTTTATGAATCAGATAATAATAAAATTGCACAGTGTAAGTATTTTAAATCTATTTGCTACAAAGGACTTGGAGAAACCGACAAATCTCTGGAAGAATTAAGCGAAATAAACCTGTTCAATTTGCATGATTCTCTTTTCTTTTTAATTCGTTATGAACAAGCTCTGGGTTATTATTTAATTAATGACCCTAATCAATCACTCTGGAATATTGAAGAAATAAAATTCAGATTTTCCGATTCGTTAAAAACTATTGATATTATCCCTTTAAATATTCTATGTTTAAATGCTTTAAGAAAATGGGAAGAAGCAATCAATCTCTGGAGTTTTTTTCTGGATAATTCAGGGTTACAGGATTCTGTCAAAAATGACTATAAAACAAAAATCAATAATTTGTATAGTAAAAGGAATATCCCGAAGTTCTATTCTCCTAAGAAGGCTGAAAATTTGTCAAGATTTATTCCAGGCTCCGGCCAGATGTATTGTGGAGCTGTTATGGAAGGCACTTTTAATTTACTTATGAATGCTTCATTATTAGGTTTTGCGTTTTGTGAATTCTATTATGAATATTATTTCACAGGGTATTTTGCAGGGTTAGGTTTATTTAATAAAACATATAACGGAGGGATGCATAGAGCAAATTTGCTTGCCGGGGGGAAAAATCTGGAGGGTATGAATAAGTTCAATCGGGAAGCCAGTTCATTAATGATTAGAGTTATAGACTCAGGAATTTCAGTAAAAAGCTCACTGAACATTTCGTTCAATGTGTGGCAAATCCCGAAGGAAAGTTACCACTAATTCAATAGTTTTATTAATTTTATATTGTATTGTGATCCTTATCAAACATTAAGATTATGAAAAAAAGTGTAACGTTTATTGTTTTAGTCTGCTTGCTGCCGGTTTTCGCATTTTCTCAGAATAAGTTTAACGGGCTCGATATGAACATGGGTAATTTGTACAGGTTATCCGATGCAAAAACCCGGTCAATAAGTCCTGAAAACTTTTCAGGTGAAAAAGGTAAAGCAGGAATGGCAGATCCTGCCGAAAAAGACAAACCCAATACTGCCAATGCATTCAATGCTGCCCGCGATCTTGGACAGGGATGGAAAGTAAACCCCTATGTCAGAATAAAGCCGGGAGAGACTTTCACTATGGCTGAGATTGAAGGACCCGGTGCCATACAGCACATCTGGATGACACCTACAGGAAAATGGAGGTTCTCTATTTTAAGAGTTTATTGGGACGATGAAACGGAGCCTTCAATAGAATGCCCTGTAGGCGACTTCTTTGGAATGGGATGGAATCAGTATTCACCTCTGGTCTCTTCTGCTATTTGCGTAAACCCTGGCAGTGCTTTTAATTGTTACTGGGTCATGCCTTTCAGAAAAAAGTGCAGGATCACCATGGAAAATGTTAACGATGCAGAGGCAATGTCTCTGTATTACCAGATTGATTATACTTTGACCGAGGTGCCTGCTGATGCCGGTTATTTTCATGCTCAGTTCCGTCGGGCAAATCCGAATGAGACATCTATTTATACTATCAATGATGGGATCAAAGGGAAAGGTCAGTTTGTCGGAGTCTATATGGCCTGGGGAGTAAATAATAATGGTTGGTGGGGCGAAGGTGAAATTAAATTTTATATTGATGGAGATAGTAAATTCCCAACTATCTGCGGAACAGGCACCGAAGATTATTTCTGCGGCTCCTATGATTTTGATACCAGGAAGAAAAATGCCGCCGGTGTTGAGGAAACTGTCTATACCGAATTCTGTACACCCTATTCAGGACTGCACCAGGTGATCCGCGGTGATGGGCACTACAATGTAATGCAACGCTTTGGCCTTTATAGATGGCACATCATGGATCCGGTTCGTTTTCAAACAGATCTGAAAATAACAATACAGGA
>JAUYBT010000139.1 GCA_030692905.1 Bacteroidales bacterium | reverse complement strand
CCTGCTGCGATTTGCATCGAGATTAGTGCTTTTCTCATATAGCTCAAAGGCGGATCAAAGGGTTCCCCTTCCGTGTAAGTAAATTCTTTTGCCAAATTGAAAGCTAAGCGTGGGCCGCCATACAAATAAAAATTAGATTTGAATGGGGCCAGGCGCAAGCTCGGCTCCACTGTAATATAGCTAAGGTCAACGAATAAATCACCCAGGCAGTCACAAGGGGTCCATACCCGTTTGAACGAACCTTTGCGGCTGTCATATCCTGCCTGCAGCATGAAACCTAATCTTGAATCAGGACGATGAAACTCCAGAAGGGGTGCAAGATAAAGCCCCATACCATAGCCATTATGAAAGGCAGCGGGAGCGGTAAATTCTGAATTCAATTCCTGAGTGCTGCCGGTATAGTAATTAAAATTTGCACCGGCAGCTCCGCCAAACCACCATGAGGGTTTCGTGAACTGAATCTCCTGCGCCTGAAGGGTCGTCTGAATACCTGTCAAAATCAAAACGCTTAAAATAAGACTTTTAATTTGCAGGGTATAATGGTACCACTCCATGCGTGATCCCTTTTTAAAATTTGTTTTAGCTTTCATTTTTTTTATTATTTACGGATTATGATTATGTTTGTTTTACCTTAAGTAAATCCCCCCGAAGGGGGATAAACTTGATTTTATTAAGGTTCAGTAACAGTACTTGCGTCTAATGTAACAGCTGTCTGTGCCAATAATCTACCGTTAACTGTAGTGCCGGTATTTAGGGAGATCAGCGTTTTACTCAGGATAATTCCGCTGAAATTAACGCCAGTTCCAAGGGTTGCTTCTCCTTTCACTATCCAGAAGATATTTTCAGGTTTTGCACCACCACTCAAATGAATAATGGCACCATTATTTACGGTAAAATTTTGTGCGATCTGGAAAACCCATGTGTCATTTGGTCCTCCACTGAGCGTTACACCAGCATCTGTTATTAAAAGTCCCGTGCTCCATTTATATAGGGCTGGAGCCAAAGTCCGGCCACTGATATCTCCTTCGTACAGTTCAGTAATAGCGGTAGGTGTTGAACCATCTGCTGCGATATACGTTGTTAAACCATTTGCTGTGGTGTACGCAGTGTGCATGTTGTCTACAGCAGTGGTCAGATTAGCAGGAGTTGGATCCGCATAATCAGGTGCATATATATTTCCAACTACTAAACTTGATGTAGAAAATGCACCTGCTGCCGGAAGAATTAACCCAAATCCGGTTATATATGTTGCTGCAGCGGGACTTACTCCCATATTACCTGTAACTGAAGTAACACCCGTAGTTGAGATTCCTGCTTTTGTTAATATAGCATAATTGCCGGATGTTCCTAAATCTACTATTGTAGGACAAACGGCTGATAACAATGTAAAGTTAGCGGTAATAACTTTATTGAATTAGGCACTTAATTCTACTTTAACAGATTTAAACTCTTAAATACGAGTTATTTATATCAATTTGTCTAATCAAGTGCCGATTATATATTCTGTCAATCATTTGTTCTTCAGTCATATTTTTGTAGAGCTTAAAGGTTAAATACTCCTTTATGTCTCGGGCTGATAGCAAGGGTAAGTCATCGAAGCAAAAGAGTTTCTCTTTGAGCATAAACGACGAAACCATAAAATTTAATGCTACCTGATGTACCCATGCGTTCCACATGCGAGTTTGAAACTGGTCTAAACCCAATATTTGCTTTGATTCTTTTATACAATGTTCTACAAAGAACCGTTCTGCTTGCATATAGGCCAATACTTCAGGTGTGTACTGTTCCAGGTTGGCATTGGTAAACGAATATTTTATTTCAATGGCATTTTCCTTTGACTTTGTTTTCCTTATTACAAGTAGCCTTGGTTCAATTTCATTGATTTTCTTGTCCCAGATATATACCCTGGCAAAGTGATACTCACCTTTGAGCTTTCCTTTTGTTGTGTTCCGCACTGTTAGTGTTTCCCAATCATTGTTCCCCAATGTTTTCAGGTACTTGCTTACTGTCGTGTTATCAGTAGTTGCTATGAGCTTTTTAGGTTCTGGACCCTTGGAGCTTTTTCGTTCGGGAAGTATTAATTCGGGACATTCCAGATAGATTGTCTGATCAGCGTGAATATCCAACATATATAAGAGTCCCATTATATTTATTGAACGTGCAAGGCTGGCATCGTTTCCATAATAACCATCGGCTGTAACAAAATCAAATGATATGCCTTGTGCTATCTGATGGCGGATGATTTCGCCTGCTAATTCAAGCTTGGTCTTAAACAACCTCTCATTTTCAGGTATCCCTGCTTCGTCGCACCGGGCGGGATCATCGCACCAGTCTTTGGGAAGGTACAGCCGCGCATCTATCATCGAGGCAAAATCGCCATTGCTTAAACAGGCAAATACAGCAACCTGACTATTGGCCGTTTTTCCAACATTGCCACAATATTGATGGCCAACGCCAACGCTTTTGTCGCCTTTTTTGACCCACCCGCTTTCGTCAATGACCATGCCTGTGAGTTTGAACTTCGGAAGG
Source organism: Bacteroidales bacterium (assembly GCA_030692905.1). Taxonomy (GTDB): domain Bacteria; phylum Bacteroidota; class Bacteroidia; order Bacteroidales; family VadinHA17; genus LD21. Next base: position 910 of record JAUYBT010000139.1, on the reverse strand, counting down.
GATGTGCTAACATCTTTTGCAACTTTATCTATCACTTCCCGTCCGTTCCAATTGGACTCTGTAATAAAATGTTGCATTTGGTGATAATTGGCTCCTAATTCTTCACTTATGCGTTCGATGTTGCGCATGTTGCTTTTTATTATTCCTTGAGTATAAAGTTCCGCTTTATCAAAGTATATCTTTGTCTTACTTCTGAAAATAGACTGATAATCAGTAAGATGCACACTAAACCTCTCCATGATGGAAGTCAGTGTTTTTCCATATTTTTTACTATTTTTACGATGTATTAAACATTTCTGGGAACGATAAGCCTGTTTTTCGATGCATTGAAAAGTAACGAAATTATCTGAATAATCAATGTTTTCAAGGCTTTTATTTAATCTGTTAAAGTAGAATTAATATCAATATCAATTAATTTCTGATTATAGGATAATAAAAGAAACTGATGCTGAGTAAGCTCTATTTCTTTCGATTCCAGAATATCATTGAGGTTTAAGCTGGAGTACAGATTTATACAATCCATGGGCCTCACTCTTGAGTAAGTTCGTATATGATTGTCTATTATTATATGTGAAACCTCGTCTCTTGCATAATTTAGTGCAGGACGATAGTTGACCTTAAAGGTTGGTGTACCTGAAATAAGTCTGATATAGCGATAAATTTCAGCAGGGATAAAATAGTCATTATCGCTTGTTTTGTACCTGGGCATAAAATCAATTACCTCAAAAGCACCATGATCCGATTTATATTCTGTACATAACACATTTGTCCTGTATAAATACTTTTGCGTAATGATGTAATTATTATCAACAGTAAAACTGAAAAAACCACCTTTTTCGTTATCTAGAAGTTTGGCGAAAACGGAAGGGGAATCGAAATCTGGCAGGCAACACCAGTCAATACTTCCCTT
>JAUYBT010000079.1 GCA_030692905.1 Bacteroidales bacterium | reverse complement strand
GACTTCAAAGAAAGAACCGAAGTAATGAAAAGAAGACCAGTAAAGAGAAAAAAGAGTCTTTTCATGGATTAGACTGAGCATTGGCTGCCGGAGTCCTCAAACTAAGAATATCCCTGTCGAACTGATACATATTATTCTTTCCGACCAGGCGAACCTTATCAATTATCGTTCTTACAGAAGCCTCTTCTTCAACCTGTTCAAACACAAACCATTGCAAGAAATTATGTGTATTATAATCCTTCTCATCAAGAGTAAGGGCAACGATTTCGTTAATACTTGAGGTTATAAATTCCTCGTGCTTCAATACCTCCTTAAACACATCCCCGACACTTTTAAATTCAGCTACGGGTTTTTTCAAAGCCGGCATTACAGCTTTACCACCTCTTTCATTAATGTATTTAATAAATTTCAGCATATGAAGCCTCTCTTCATCTGCCTGGGTATAAAGCCATGCAGCCACTCCGCTAAAACCGTTTGTTTCAGCCCATGATGCCATTGCAAGATACAGGTTTGAAGAATAACCTTCTCTTTCTATCTGTCTGTTACAGATATCTTCTATTTTCTTCTTTAACATAATAGTATTTATTTAAAAGTTTTAATAATAACATTTATTTCAGGTGTCTTGTTCAATTTTTAGCAATTTAAACCCTTTTAAAAAGATTTAAGTAATATCCAGATTAAAGGTTTTTTTCATCTCTTTCAGAACCGGGTATTTGGTAAACAGGTAATTATATTTCTGTTCATCTGTATACAAAATATCATTTGCCTCCGACAGGTCGACAGTTGTTTCGATATCGATTTCTGACAGAATAAATCTATTTCCCAGGAAAGTTATAAGTTTTTGTTTATAATTCTTTATGAATGTATCTTTTTGAGCAGCATTGTTAAGATGGATTTTAATTGTTTGATCGTTTTCCACTTCAGGCTTGATGGATTTAAACATGCTGATTATTCTTGCTCCTTCTCCTTTAAGCTGATCCATAAAATCCTGCCAGGCAGCTTCGAAGGCATCGGCTGTGAATTCAGACTTAGGTTCATTTTTAGTTTCAGCAACTGTCGGATCAGTTTTTTCAGAAGGCTTTTCATATGGTATGCTATCTTCAGAAATGATCTCTCTTATCGAAAATGTCTTTGAAGGCTTTTCAGTAACAGGATCGTGTTTCCCTGAGGTCATTTCCGGCCTTTCTACCTTTTTTTCAGCGATTTGAATTTCCTGTCTTATAATTTCTGATTTAGAAGGAAGAGGCATATCTTCTTCCTGATTATTTACCTGTTTGTGATCAGGCTTTTTTTCCCCAGATGTTTCTAACGGTTCACCCATCAGCTGGCATAATCTTATAAGTGAGAGCTCTACATGCAGTCTCGGATTCTTGCTGTTTTTATATGTAAGATCGCAATTAGTACCAATCTCCAATGCTCTGAATAAAAAATCTACAGGACATTTTCCTGTTTGTTGCAGATATCTTTGTTTAACCGCCGGTGTCGTTTCGAGAAGACGTAAAGTTGATTCGTCTTTGCTAACAAGCAGATCGCGCAGGTGGCTGTTAAGTCCCGATATAAAATTATGACCGTCAAATCCTTTTTCAAGGATCTCATTAAAAGTCAATAATACAGAAGAGACATCACCTATCATAGCTCCATCAATGCTCTTAAAATAATACTCATAATCGAGTACATTAAGGTTTTCAATGACATCCTTGTAAGTAATTGTTTTACCACTAAGGCTTACAATCTGGTCGAAAATTGATAAAGCATCGCGCAAAGCCCCATCAGCTTTCTGACCGATAATATGAAGAGCTTCCTCCCCGGCATTGATCCCCTCATTTTTAGCTACATACATTAAACGAGACACAATATCTTCAATTTTGATCCTGTTGAAATCGAATATCTGGCATCGAGAGAGAATAGTTGGAATTATCTTGTGTTTTTCAGTGGTGGCTAAAATAAAAATTGCATGGGAAGGGGGCTCTTCAAGTGTCTTCAGGAAGGCATTGAACGCTGATGAAGAGAGCATGTGAACTTCATCAATTATATAGATGCTGTATTTTCCGATCTGAGGTGGAATTCTTACCTGGTCATTAAGACTTCTGATATCCTCTACCTTATTATTAGAGGCAGCATCAAGCTCATGTATATTAAACGATCTCAATGAATTGAATGATAAACAGGATTCACACTTATCACATGCTTCTGAATTATCACCCAGGTTGCTGCAGTTAATATTTTTGGCAAAGATCCTTGCACATGTTGTTTTTCCTACACCACGCGGACCACAAAAAAGATAAGTCTGTGCAAGATGTTTGTTCTTAATGGCACTTTTCAGCGTATTTGTAATTGAATCCTGTCCAATAACCATGTCAAAACTGGCAGGACGGTATTTTCTTGCTGAAACAATGAAGTTTTCCATAAATTACTGACTCTCGTTTCTTTGAAAATTGTTGAAATACAAATATAGTCAAAAAGCCTTCCTGATAAAACGGGGGAGGAAAATTAACAGTCTTTTGTCCACAACAAATAATATGGTCAGAATATTAAGTCGAAATTTTTCACTAATTAATTTTTGAATAAAGTAAAATAGTTGTAATTTTGCGAGCCAAAATCATTAAACTAATAAACAATTAATTACTATGTTGAATCAGTACGAAACCGTTTTCATTGCAACTCCCGTTTTATCTGAGAACCAGATGAAGGAAGCGGTACAAAAATTCAAGAAGGTCATTACCGATAATAGCGGTGAGATCGTTCATGAAGAGAACTGGGGTCTAAAGAAACTGGCCTATCCCATCCAGAAGAAGTCGACAGGCTTCTACTATTTGGTTGAGTTTAAAGGCACAGGTGATCTTATCGAAAAACTTGAAATCCAATATCGTCGAGATGAAAGGATCATCAGGTTTTTAACTTTCAGGATGGAAAAATTTGCCGTCGAATATGCAGAGAAGAAGAGAAAACAAAAAGAATCAGGAAAATCGAAGGAGGAATAAGATATGGCACAGAACGAATCAGAAATCAGATATTTGACTCCGCCAACGGTTGAGATCAAGAAAAAGAAATACTGCAGGTTTAAGAAAAACAGGATCCGTTATATTGATTATAAGGACCCGGAATTTCTAAAAAAGTTTCTTAATGACCAGGGTAAAATTCTGCCACGCAGAATTACAGGTACTTCACTTAAATATCAAAGGAAAGTGGCAAAAGCCGTTAAAAGAGCCCGACACATTGCTCTTCTTCCTTATGTTACTGACCTTTTAAAATAAGGAGGATTAAATATGGAAATTATATTAATACAGGACGTCAACAAGCTTGGGCAGAAGGACGATATCGTAAATGTTAAAAACGGGTACGGAAGAAATTTTCTGATTCCACAGGGCTATGCCATTGCTGCATCATCTTCAGCAAAAAAGATGCATACTGAAAATCTCAGGCAGAGAGCTCATAAAGAAGAGAAGATTAAGATAGCAGCCCAGGCAATAGCAGGCAAACTGGCTGATGTAAAAATTATCGTAGGTGCAAAAACCAGTACATCAGGGAAAATTTTTGGTTCAGTTAACACTATCCAGATAGCTGAGTCACTGAAGGAAAAAGGATTTGATATTGACCGTAAAAACATTACCCTCCCTGAAGATCAGATTAAGGAAGTCGGTAATTACAAAGCTGTTATCAAACTTCACAGGGATGTAAGAGTTGAAATTGATTTTGAGATCAAAGGAGAATAAGGTATCCTTAATATAATAAAGAGGGACATGCCAAGGCTATGTTCCTCTTTATTTATTTCATAGCAATTGTTTCTATTTCTATTAAAGCACCCAGGGGCAACTCCTTAGCAGCAAATGCAGATCTTGCCGGTTGTTTTTCAGGGTAATATCTGGCATAGACTTCATTCATAGCTTTGAAGTTAGATATATCGCTTAGGATACATGTTGATTTAACAACATCAATAAAAGAATAGCCTGCTACGTCAAGTATAGCGGAAATACTTCTAAAGACCCGTTCTGTCTGTACTGTTATGTCGCCTTCAACTAACTTTCCTGTTTCAGGATTAATAGGAATCTGACCGGAAACGTAAAGTGTATTCCTCATTTCAACGGCCTGACTATAAGGTCCTATTGCGGCAGGAGCTCTTGATGTGCTGAAAATCTTCTTCATGATGTCATATATTAGTTTTAGTAGGTGTCATGGAAATCTTTTCTCCTTTCGTATTTCAGATCGCCAAGCACTGAGGCTTTAACTCTTATGGTAAAGTTCCACATTTGCATAGAACCGTTGGGTACCCAGTTTAAGCTCATCTCCCAGCAATGAAGGTCACGTGTCATTCCTATCTGTGTCATTGTAATCTCCTTACCGGTGAAATCATATCCACTTGTATATGTCATGGACATCTTCTTGGTAATCGATACATTTCCACTAAAAGAAAGAGTCTGAGAAATATTTGACTTCAAACCCGACTTGTAATAGTTGAGGCTATAACTTAAATTAAGCGTCCATGGAACATCAAAAACCGGATAGCCGTATTCGTCGCGGAGCACTGCACCTGCATTCTGCTGTGCAAGATCATTTGGACCAGCCATTCCGTTATTTCCCGCGGCCCCCTGAGTTAACGCGTTCTGAGGAGGGGTATTTGTTTTTTTCTTATCCTTGTTTCCCTTAAGGAAATCGCTAAGGCTAAAATTGAGACTTGTTGTAAAATTATTAAGCCTCATTAATTTCTTATTCTGAGTATATGCAAAGGTACCGATAGTTCTTCCTTTGCTATCGAGGCCATAAAGTGAAAAACTGCTGTTAGCAGAAACACCAATGTTCTCAAGGATTGTTGTCCTTATCTGCATGGAAACCGGAGCCCATTTCATTGAGTCAGCAAAAACATTATAAGAGGTATTTATGCCAAAATTATCGATAATCTTAACCTTCTTTGCTTTTCCTGTTGTGTCATTCCGCTCAAATACTTTGGCCTCCACAATGTTAATAAGGCTTAATGAAATATTTCCGCTTTTCTGTGATAAGGAAGGTGTGCCAAAAATATTTCCTTCATAAATGGAGTAGTATGGACTCATTTTCCCTGTTGTATCTATTTGCACTTGTCTGTACATCTTTTTTGAGCTGAGCCCTTCGAGAGCAGGAACAAAACTAAAGCTTACCGAAGGCTTGATCACATGACGGATTGCCTGAAGTCTTGAATCTGGATTTGTAAAAGAAAATGTACCGAATAACTGAGGGTTAAAACTTGCACTGATTGATGGGTTGAATGCCTGTCCATAAAAAACACCCCTGATTGTATCATTGACAACTGATGGTACTCTTTGATTATTATCAGGATTGATATAATCAGGTTTCCAATTTTTTATGATCTTTTGAGTATACATGACCCCTGAATAGGTTACAGACGGGGAGATCGAAAAATTTTTGAAAGGACGGATCTGAAAACTTAAGGGAATATCATGCTTGAAACCATTTTTCATATTTTTCCAGATTGCAGATGTAAACAGGAGACTGTCATATGTATTTATTTGATTATCAAGCGATGCAGTATATGAAAGTTGAAGTTCCTGGTACCATTTTGTTGGTCCTGAACTATTTTTACCCCTGAACAGATAAATCCTTCCTGCATTAAAACTGACCTTGGGGAGATTAAGACTTATAGTTTTATTTTTTACATTCTGACTATGGTTCGCACTTACCGACAGATTGAAGGGGGTTCCATCCCATGATTTGGAATAACTTACACTTGATTGGCGTTGGGTTGTTACATGTTCGTTAACAGTATAACTGTTATTACGATCGTACCCGCTGGAACTCATATTCACACTGGCAGAAAATCTGGAGCCCGGTGCAGCTTTTGCATCCTGAGTATAGGTCCACCCTACACTGTAGTTCTTGGATTCGTTGTAATCAGGCAATCCTTTGTGTCCCATCTTATTATTAGCGTAACTAAAAGAAAAATTTCCGCTGTATTTATATAGTCTGTTATAGCTGGTTTGTGCTGTAACCATCCAGGTGCCATTTGAGTATAGGTTTCCTTTCAGGGACAGATCAAAATAATCGCTTAATGCAAAATAATAGCCCCCTTCAGTAAGTGAATAACCCCGTGTCCGTTCCTCGCCAATACGGGGGATCAGTAATCCCGATGCAACTCTTTTGGTCTGGATAGGAAAAAAGCCGAAAGGAATAAACAGTGGTAATGGTATTCCCTCGAGTACCAGGTTACCCGGGCCGGAAATAATCTTTTTGCCTGGGTATACTTTTGCACGGCGTAAATCGATATAAAAGTGAGGGGTATCGGCATCACATGTCGAAATTTTGCTTTGCGCTATGTTCGATGTTCCATCTTCAAAAAGTTTGGTGAAAGAAGTGTTGAGGAGGAGTCCACCTTCCTGTTTTGTGATAATGTTTTTAGCAAAACCATTATGCGTTTTAAAATTATATGTAAGCGTATCAGCTTCATATTCCTGTGCTCCTTCTTTAAAAACCGGCTTACCTGAAATTTTCCCGGTTGTATCCATTCTTCCAACCGCAAAAAGAAGGTTTGTTTTCATATCAAAAACAATCGAATCGGCCTTGATTTCGATTTCTCCGTAATTTACCTTAGCTGCATTGACAAGAACCACTTTCTTGTTGATTATATCTACTTTTTTATAACCAACTGCTGTATAGGTAACCTTCGAGTCAATAGCATTGGGCGAGGGGCGGCGTAAGTTTTTCAGAGTGGTATAGGTTATCACAGAATCCTGTTGAATAATTAATGTGTCCATAACATTTTTGTCTTCCTGAGAGAACAATGAAATAGATTGGACCATTACGAGGAACACTACAAGTAACCGCTTTTCTTTAAAAAAATACAACTTAAATACTATTTTTGTATAGTTTTTGTGTGATACCGGGATGCAAGCGCAAAACTAATTAAAAAACATGAACTAAAAATGAGTACAGGAATTAAAAACGGCAAACTTCATACCAATAATATATATATAGTAAAATTGATTTTTCTCTTTATTGCATTCATTATTGTTTCAGGTTCAGCATCAGCTTTGAAGAATGATAAGGGCTGGGTAATTGTGATTGATGCAGGACATGGAGGGAAAGATCCCGGGGCTGTGGGATCCTTCAGCTATGAAAAGAATATCACATTAGCAATTGCTCTTAGAACGGGCGAATATATTGAACAGAATATCAAGAATGTAACTGTAATCTATACAAGGAAAAATGATACATTCGTTGAACTAAGGGACCGTGCCAATATTGCCAATAAGAATAATGCCGATTTGTTCATTTCAATACATGCCAACTGGGCAAAATCAAAAAATATTCAGGGAACCGAGACCTTTATAATGGGATTGGCAAAAAATGATCAGAATTTTGAAGTTGCAAAGAAAGAGAATGAGGTGATACTTCTGGAAGATGATTTCTCCACTAAATATGAAGGATTTGATTCCAAATCGCCGGAATCATATATCATGTTTACACTGATGCAAAACATTTTTCAGGAACAGAGCACAGGTTTGGCATCAAAAATTCAAACCCAATACAAAGAGAAGATATACAGAACAGACAGAGGAGTCAAACAGGCCGGGTTCTGGGTATTGTTCATGACAACCATGCCCAGTGTTCTTACAGAAACTGGTTTTATTACTAATCCTTCTGAGGAAAAGTATCTTAACTCAAAACAGGGTCAGGATTATCTTTCTTCTGCCCTTTTCAAGGCCTGCAGAGACTATATCAGTGAGATTGACAGTAAGAGTGGCATGTCTCCGGAAAAGAACCAGAATCCCGAACCGGAACCTGACATTTCCACACCGGTAATTTCACCGGCAGGAGAAATAGTATTTATGGTTCAGATCGCCTCCTTCTCGTCAAAAAATGAAGTTAATCCCCGAAATTTCAATGGGTTGACAGATGTTGTTGAATTAGATACTCAGGATCGCTTCAGATACGTTACCGGCAGTTTTACTGATTATTCCGCTGCTGTCAGGTACAGGAAAAAGATAGAAGCTGTATATCCTGATGCATTCATAATAGCAGTTAAAGACAACAAAATATTACCTTTGCAACAGGCTTTGGAGCAAAAAAATAAAAAATAAAATAAAATATTAAATGAAAAAGATCTCAAACGAAGTCAAGGTTGGCGCAGCTGCATTATTGACAATATTGGTTTTTATCTGGTTATACAATTTTCTTAAGGGAAAAGATTTTTTTACCAATTCGGCTTATTATTATACTGTTTATGATAAGATAGGCGGATTGGCAGAATCAAGCCCGGTTGAAATCAACGGATATAAAGTAGGTGTTGTTCAATCGATTGATTTTATCGATGCTGAAAGTGGCAGACTATTAGTTGTATTTTCAGTAAGCAAGGATTTTAAGCTCCCAAAGAATACAATTGCAGAAATTGTTCCAATATCACTTCTGGGAGGAATGAAGGTTCAATTTGTTTATGGTAATGGTCCTGGAACATATTCTGATGGCGATACAATCCCCGGCTGGGTTGCAGAATCACTTATGGATAAAGTGGAAACGGAACTGTTACCGGTTAAAGATAAGATCACAAATCTAATTATCGTCCTCGATTCTGTCATTAGTTCGGTAAATGAAGTAATGGATGCTGATTTTAAGAAGGATCTTGGCGGAACTCTTGCCAACCTTAACAGTACCACAGAGAGCCTTGACAAGATAATCGGATCAAAAGAACAGGAACTTAAAGCCACACTTGATAATATCAATAAGTTCAGCAAGATGCTTTCGGATAATTCGGAAAAGATGAGCAGTACATTCAGCAATCTTGAAGCAATTACCGATACCCTTGCAGCAGCTGACATCTATACTTCTGTATCGAACCTTAAAGCAAGTCTTGAAAAAGCTGCCCTTTTGATAGACAATATGAATAATGGTAAAGGAACTGCGGGTCAATTCCTGACAAATGACACGCTTTATACAAATCTGACCAGTAGTCTGGAGAGTTTAAATGTACTTTTACAGGATATGAAGGCAAATCCCAAAAAATATGTCCACTTTTCAATCTTCGGTAAAAAAAGTGCTCCTTCTAAATAATATTTTTCTAAAATTCAGATTATCTTGATCTTAAAAAAAAAATCTTAACTTATGACAAAATAGTCATCATTATAGTGAGATTATGTTGAATTTTGAGTAAGAACTCATAATGAGTTGTGTTACACCAACAAACCAATACTTATAATCATATATATTTGATATTCAATGTTTTAATTAAAATAAAAAAATCATTTTCATAAGTTGCTGATGATTAAAAACATATACTTTTTTCGAGAAAATCAAGCAAAAATAATTTTTTTTATTAGCTTTTTTTTACAAATATTGCTACCTTAGTCAGCTTGATTCTAACCAAGAGATTTTAAAAAACCAACCTACATGAATAAGTCACATAATGACGTTTGGAATAACTGTCTTCAGATAATAAGGGATATTATTCCATCCATCAGTTACAAGACATGGTTTGAACCGATCATTCCATTAAAACTTGAAAACAATGTTCTTACCATCCAGGTGCCAAGTCCGTTTTTTTACGAGTATCTTGAAGAGCAGTATATAGATATTCTAAGGAAGACACTCAGGCGAGAGATCGGAACTGATGCGAAGCTTGAATATAACGTCGTTATGGAGAACACAAATTATTCCGATGGCAAACCATATACAGTAAGATATCCTTCAAGAAATAAAACAGACCTTAATAACAGACCGGTTCAGGTTCCTTTCGATGTTACTCAACCATCAATAAAAAATCCATTCGTTATTCCAGGTATTAAAAAAGTTCATTTTGATCCAAAACTGAATCCTGATTACAATTTTAGCAATTACGTGGAGGGGGAATGCAATAGACTGGCAAGGTCTGCAGGAATTGCTGTTGGCAACAATCCCGGGGGAACAGCTTTCAATCCGTTGATGATCTATGGTGACTCCGGACTAGGAAAAACTCATCTTGCACAGGCAATCGGAATACTCGTTAAAGAGAAGCACCCTGACAAGATCGTCCTGTATGTCAATGCTAATAAGTTTCAGACTCAATTTGTAGAATCGGTAAGAAATAATAACAAAAACGATTTTCTCCATTTCTACCAGATGATTGATGTCCTAATCCTGGATGATGTCCACGAGTTTGCCGGAAAGGAAAAAACACAGGATACATTCTTCCATATCTTCAACCATCTCCATCAATCAGGAAAACAGTTGATTCTGACATGCGACAGACCGCCAGTCGAACTTCAGGGAATGGAACAGAGACTTCTTTCAAGGTTCAAATGGGGACTACAAGCTGATCTTCAAAGACCTGATTATGAGACCCGGCTGGCTGTTCTAAAGAAGAAGGCATATAACGACGGTATCGAATTACCGGAAGAAATATTCGAATTTCTGGCTGTAAATATCTCCAATAATATAAGGGAGCTTGAAGCTATTTTGATATCTCTTTATGCCCAATCTACACTAAACAGAAAAGAGATAACACTCGACCTGGCCAGATTGATGGTTGAAAAACTTATTAGTACAGCAAGACGTGAAATAACAATTGAATATATCCAGAAGATAGTATGCGACTATTATAAGATTCCTATTGATTTTATTCAGGGAAAGACCAGAAAGAGAGAGATTGTTCAGGCGAGGCAAGTATCGATGTATTTTTCAAAAAGTCTTACAAAAGCATCTCTGGCCAGCATAGGGTCACATATCGGTGGCAAAGATCATGCAACAGTTTTGCATGCCTGTAAGACCGTTAATAACCTTATAGACACTGATAAACATTTCAGAAACCAGATAAATGAAATTGAGAAGAAACTAAAAGTATAAAAATGGATACGAAAAACTTTACTGACAAATTTTATGAAAAATACGGGAACAGGAACGAGAAACCTGTTCTTTTTTTCTCACCTGGCAGGGTTAATCTGATTGGTGAGCATACTGATTATAACGGCGGATTTGTTTTTCCGTGTGCTTTAAACTATGGAACTTATCTTCTAATCCGTAAGATTGAGGGTAACATTCTAAAATTCAGCACAATTAACTTCAACGACGATGTAGAAACCGAACTAAAAGGGTTATTCGTTAATACAAGTAAAAAATGGATAAACTATCCCCTTGGAGTAATAAACGAGTTTCTGAAGAAGGGAATAAAAATATCGGGGCTTGAGTTTCTTTATTATGGTGATGTACCAAACGGAGCAGGTCTCTCCTCTTCAGCTTCAATTGAGATGGTTACTGCAGTTGCCCTGAATGAATTTTATAACGCCGGCTTTGGTACTCTTGAACTTGTTAAGATGAGCCAGAAAGCTGAAAACGAATTTGTAGGGATGAACTGCGGAATAATGGATCAGTTTGCTGTCGGGTTTGGTAAAAAAGATCATGCAATTTTTCTGAATTGCGATACATTATCTTTTGAAAATGTTCCGATCATACTAAATGATTGTTCTCTTATAATTACAAATACCAACAAAAGAAGAGGACTAACCGATTCAAAGTATAATGAGCGGCGTGGCGAATGCGATAAAGCGGTTGAGTTACTTCAGGCATATAAGCCTATCCGCAATTTAAGTGAACTCAATACTGGTGAAATCCATCTTCTGGAAAAATATATTAAAGATCCTGTTGTCAGAAAAAGAGCAAAGCATGTTATCAGTGAGAACGGAAGAGTTGTTGAAGCTGTGAAAGTACTGAAAGGCAATAACATAATCCGTTTCGGTGAACTTATGAATCTTTCTCACGACTCACTTAAAGATGATTATGAAGTGACAGGTATTGAGCTCGACACATTAGTTTATGAAGGAAGAAAACTTCCCGGAGTCATTGGTACACGGATGACCGGAGCAGGTTTTGGAGGATGTACTGTAAGTATCGTTAGGAAAGCAGACTCTGCAAAATTCATGTCAGAACTTGCCGCTGTTTACCAGAAGAAAACCGGCCTTGTACCCGATTTCTATCAGCCGGAAATTGGCAATGGTGCAGGAAAAATAGGAATCTGATCTTTTTATTCATTACACAAAAAACTCAACCCGTCGTAGGCAAGCATAATTTCCGGAGGCAGCTCTTTTGAAACTTCAGCATGAGAGCCCATCTGGTGGCTTATATGAGTAATAAATGCCTTTTTAGGTGAAATCTCTCTTATAAAATCAACAGCTTCTCTTAAGCTAAAGTGAGAAATGTGTTTTTCTTTTCTGAGGGCATTAATAACCAAATACTTAACACCAAACAACTTCTCTTTACTCTCTTCCGGTATATAATTTGCATCAGTTATATATGCAAAATTTCCAACTCTGAAACCGTAAACAGGGAGACGGTAATGGAACACTCTGACAGGAATTATCTGTATACCTTTAATATTGAAACTGCGTTCAGGAATGGAATTAAGTCTCATTTTGGGAATTCCGGGATATTGGTATTCAGAAAACACATAGGAATATTCTTTCTTAATCGCCTTCTGAACTCTATCCTCTGCAAAAATATCAATAGCATCCTGACTTTTGTAATTGAAAGCTCTGACATCATCCATGCCTGAAATATGATCCTTGTGTTCATGTGTCAGAATAATTGAATCGAGTTTGGTCACATGTTCCCTGAGCATCTGCTGACGGAAGTCCGGACCAGCGTCAAAAAGTAAGGTAGTCTCGTCTGTCTCGAGGAGAAGAGAAGGTCTTAGTCTCTTGTCATGCTGATCGGCAGAAAGGCAGGTATTGCAATCACAGGCTATTACCGGCACGCCCTGTGATGTTCCTGTACCAAGAAAAGTTATTTTCACTTTAAAAGTATTTCATGACAAACCTATATTAAAAATCAATAAAAGGCAACAGGTGATGCTATTTTTGTCAGTGCAGTCAGGAGCAGTTTATTTGTTATATTTGAGTGAATAAACTTGATAACATGACCGGCAGGATTTATCTCATACCTGTTACATTAGGAGGAGATGATTTTTTAAAAGTTATCCCCGAAAAAGTAATCAGGCTGACCAGGCACCTGCGATTCTTCATTGTTGAAGATATCCGGAGTGCAAGGAGGTTTTTAAGACTCATTGACAAAGAGTTTCCAATTAATGATACGGTATTCTTTGAATTAAATGAACATACCGGGGAAACCGATATAGCACATTATCTTGAACCAGTGCTGAAGGGATCAGATATCGGGGTCATGAGTGAGACCGGCCTGCCTGGTATTGCAGATCCAGGTGCCCGGATAATCGCCCTTGCGCATAAGAAAAAGATCACAGTAACTCCACTATCAGGACCATCTTCAATTCTTCTGGCTCTTATTTCTTCCGGACTTAACGGACAGAATTTTACGTTCAACGGGTATCTTCCGGTTAAAACTGCGGAACGATCAGCAAAACTCAGGGACCTGGAAAAGAATGCTGGTTGTGGGTATGCACAAATCTTTATGGAAACACCCTATCGGAACCAGAAGATGCTGGAATCAATTATTGAAACATGTCATAATGATACAAAGCTTTGCATAGCAGTCGATATTACTCTGCCCTCAGAATCGATAAGAACAATGAGAATCTCAGAATGGAAAAGAGAATTACCATCGTTAAACGATAAACTTGTGGTCTTTGTATTGCAATAATTCTATTTTGCTGGTCCGGGACTTACATGAACAAGTTCAATATCATATAACAGAGGAGTATAACCATCTATAATATAATAACCAGACGGCCCATACGCAAGTTTCGATGGTATAAGGAAAATAGCTTTACCACCTTCTCTCATAAAAGTTATTCCTTCATCAAATCCGGAAATGAGCCATCCCTCATCAACAGGGAAGGCAAGTGTATCAGGTTTTCCGACGTTGGTATCAAAAACAGTTCCGTTAAGGAACTTTCCTGTATATTTTACGTAGGCAGTATCGTGTTTAACAGGTATACGCCCTGATCCTGCTTCTACTTCCAGATAATATAAGCCGCTGGGCTTCAATACAAAATTCAGGTTACTATTACTGTTAAGGTACTCTTGAATCTTTGCACTTTCTTCTTTTTCATATTTTTTGGCAGGATCGCAGGATACAAGCGATACCATTAAAACTACTGTCAGAAAGAGAAGAATTGTTTGAATATTCCTTTTTATCATTGTTTTAAATTTTGGATAATATGAATTAAAAATTATAGCAAAAATCATTCCAGGAATTATTTGCGCTGCAAGATATTAACATTATAGACAATTATGGCTCTTGAAGGTATCATTTTTCCGTCCCCGATCAATCCATATGCTAAAAAAGGTGGCATGATGAATATCGCTTCAGCTCCGGGTTTCAGGATCCGAAGACCTTCATTCAGACCAGGTTCCATTTTACTTCTTCCTAAAATAACTTCCTTGGGGCCAAGTTTTTTTGATGAATAGCATTTGGTGCCATCAAGAAGAGAGCACTCATAATCAAAAATTACTATATCACTGTCAGTATAAGTATCTCCTGAGCCCCCTTTTATTATCTGATACCAGAGGCCTGTAGGAGATTCGGTCATTTTAAGATTTTTTCGTTCAATGTAGTTCTGGATTCTTTCTCTGTCTTTCTGCACAAAATATCTGTTCAGATCAGACATTTCATTCTTTCCAGGCCTGGTATTTGTAATTCTTTTCTCAGAATTATTTTTGCATGCACCGAATGCAAACAAGAAGATTATAAATATTATACATCTTAATGCCATATGATTACATCTTATCTTCAAATCTCCAGGCATTCTCTTTAAGAACTTTAAGAAAAAAATCAATGGTATTGTCCAGAGTATCGGTGTATTCACCTCCGGAAGCGTTCAAATGCCCTCCCCCGGAAAAATATTGTGCAGCAAATTCATTTGAAGGGAATTGACCCTTTGACCGGAAAGAAAGTTTTATAAAACCATCCTTTTCAATAAACAGAGCAGAGAAATTTATCCCTTTGATTGATAAGGGCATATTAACAAATCCTTCAGTATCGCCCTTAACATGGTTATATTCTTTCAGATCATCTTTTGAGAGAAAGATATAAGCGGTTTTATATTCAGGAATTACAACCATTCTCTTATTGAGAGCATAGCCCAGCAGTCTGATACGGTCGGAAGAAAAATTATTATAGATCAGGTTGAGTATTTTTCCCTTTTCAATACCTGAATCTAAAAGAGCTGCAACAATCCTGAATGTTCTGGAAGAATAAGATCCATGCTCAAAGTTTCCCGTGTCTGTAATTATACCCACATAGAGAGCTTCGGCATAAGGCCTGCTGATAAATTGTGCCCCGTTCATTTCACACACAAGTTCATGAACGATTTCTGATGTCGAGCATTTTGATGGTTCGGAAATAATCAGATCGGCAAAATTTCTCGGACCAAGGTGGTGATCAATAACAACCTTCCTTGCATTTGATACAATTACTAAATCTTCTGCTTCTCCCAGCCTGTTGGATTGATTAAAATCGAGCATCACAATAAGATCAGCCTCAACTATCAGCTTTCTGCATTTTTTCCTGTCTTTTATAAAGATATTTATCAGATCGGCTCCGTTCATCCATTTCAGAAACTCCTGAAGATAGTTTGGTGACATCAGACCAACATTTTTTCCCTTGGCTTTAAGATAATGATATAGAGCTAATTGTGATCCTATTGCATCACCATCAGGATTGATATGGCAGATAAGCAATATATTCTCTGATGATAAAAAAAGTTTCGATAATTCTTTTGTATATTTGGATAAATCTATCACTTTTGCAACAGTTTTTTTAAGTGGTTAAAGATAAAAAATATTCCCGAAGACCAATTCTATTATTAAATATCAAAATCAACTTCTTATGTACAATGATTTTACTTTTTCGATTATTAAGCCAGTCGCTGTCAGGACAGGAAAAACAGGACCGATTCTTGCCATGATCAACGAAGGGGGATTTGAAATAGCAGCTATGCGGATGGTTAAAATGACCCTTTCGCAGGCTGAATCATTTTATTCTGTCCATAAAGGCAAACCGTTCTTTGATGGGCTCGTAGAGTTTATAACATCCGGCCCTATTATAGTTATGATATTAAGGCACGAAAATGCTGTTGATCAATTCAGAAAGCTGATTGGAGCAACAGATCCGAACAAGGCAGAACCTGGAACTATCAGAAAGACTTTTGCAGTATCGGTTCAGAGGAATGCGGTTCATGGATCGGACAGTGTTGAAAATGCTATTAAAGAGGCTGACTTTTTCTTTTCGGAGATAGAGAGGTTCTACTAAACCAAAACATTCAATCCCGTTTTATGTTATTAGATTTGTAGAACTTTAAAACAATATATGGATTCAAACTTTATCAAAGACTTTTCCGATAAGAAAGAACTGGAAAAGTACTCATCGGCTTTCACCCTTTCGGATATGGAAATTTTCATATTCCCGGATCTGTTCTATCCTCTTATTCTTGCAGACATAATGTCGCCTCAATTATGGACATGGAGGGACGATCCATGGTTTAAGGGTATAGAAAAGAAGAGCTTCACAAACAAAGCCAACAGGATAAAACAGTATATTATTCAGAACTATGTTTTCAATCTTGATCTCTCAACCTGGGGACTTACCTCGAAAAGCGCTGAAATTGCAAGGTTCAGTGACTTTTTCGATATGGAACTGCTTAAGCAGTCAAATGCACTTTTTGGGTATGAAGGAGACAAATACTATTTCGATATTGACATAAGGAAACATTTTGGTCTCGATAAATATGATTCTGACATAATTCCTTACTGGAAGACTGAAACAATTGAGGCTATGACAGCCTTCAGATATAAAGAAAATTTCACATCAGATGCGGGAGAATGTGTTTCACTATCAGCTCTTTATGCGGCCGCAATGTTTGTTGTTGGAAGAGTGTCTCTTGAGAAAATTTTTCTGATTGCCACCCCGCTTCACTCGCAGAATTTCATAATTGAAAAGAACGGATTAATAACCAATAACCGCAGAATTGTCACAAAGAATATGTGGTATAATGGAACTTCATTGTCTGAAAAAGCCAGAAGGGCTATGGAGAACGAGAAGGTAACTATAGTTTCGCATATTTCAGGTTATATTCATACTCTGTACAATGAAGCAACAATTGACAGGGAAGCATATGACCTGTTTTCAGTTAAACTTAAGGAGTTTCTGGTTACAGATTTAACCAATCTCATTTTCATCAATTTTCTTCGTTTTAAATCCAAATATAAGGTTCTATTCCAGTATCGCTGTGAGTGTTCTGGTAAGCAGAGGTACATTTCGCTTGAAAAATTGTTTGAATATGAACACACCAGCAAGTTCAATGTATCGG
>JAUYBT010000229.1 GCA_030692905.1 Bacteroidales bacterium | reverse complement strand
CAAATATCCGCTATTTAATGAAGATGAAACTGTTATATATGATTCTTTATATGATGCTGCCAAAAACATTATTAGCTGTCCCGTTGGCAGAAAAATAATCATCTCATCTTATTCAGGTATTTTTGTTGATGAGTATCAGGATTGCACCATTGAGCAACATAAATTGATACTTACTCTTTCAGAACTATTGCCTACACGTATTTTAGGAGACCCTTTGCAAGGAATTTTTGATTTTGCAGGAGAAATAGTTAATTGGGATCGGGATGTTTTTCCAGAGTTTTCAAGATTACCGGATTTACACAAACCCTGGCGATGGGAATTAAACAATAGAGATTTAGGCGTTTGGTTAACTGAGGTTAGACAACAGATAATAGATAAAGAAGCTATTTCTCTTAAAAACCTTCCTTTTCATACATATTGGAAACCTAATGAACGTACGAATCAAATTAATACCTTAAAGTGGAGTAATGGTATAACCGTTGGAATTATTGATATCGACAATAAAGCTCACAAAATTGCGAGTAGCCTAAAAGGTATTTATAACTCTATGGAAGAAATAGAGAGGAGAACTTTGATTAAGTTTTGCAATGAATTTGAAAATAGGTCAAGGGAAAATCAAATTCTTTCTGTTTTAAAATTTTCATCAACCTGCATGACCAAAGTGAAAAGTGAATTTAACCCCATCATTTCATGTATTGAAAATGGCAAGAAATATAGGGGTAAAAAACATCTAATGATTATCAAATGTTTTGAAAATTATCTTCGAACAGGTGAAATCTGTTTTATCATTGAAATTATTAACTATATCGATTCAATAGAAGATAAAAATACCTTTAGAAAAGAACTTTGGTATGATTTAAGAAAACTTTTTAAAACATATAATTTGAATACAACTGAGAGTCTGAAAAAACTGGCAAGAAAACAGGTTGAATTAGAAAGTATTAAGGGCCGATTTGTATATAATAAAACCATTTCAAGACCTCCACTTATCAAGGGGCTCGAATTTAATCATGCTATTTTGCTGGATGCTGACAGATTAAAACCAAAAGAACTATATGTTTCACTGACGAGGGGTAGTAATTATTTGACAATTTTATCAAGAGACAAAGTGTTAAATCAATAAGGCTGAAAACGGTTAGGATTGATAAGAGACATTAAACTGAAAATAAAAAATAGTTTAAAATTTGATAATCAATAATAGTAGAAAAGGAAATGCGTAAAGACCCAAAAGAGTTTATGAAACTTGCCGTTGAGGTAATGAAGAAATCAATTCCCGAACGCAAGAAGAAAGACCCAAGTCCTTATGTCGGAGCAGTTTTGGTTTTTCCTGATGGCACACTGGAAACTGCTTATCGTGGTGAGTTCAGAGAAGGCGACCATGCCGAATTTACGGTGCTCGATAAAAAATATCGTCAAAAGGATTTGACCGGCTGTTGGTTATTTACCACACTCGAACCCTGTGCCCCGGGTGCTCGCAATGCACCAAAAGTAAGTTGTGCTGAACGTATTGTAAATGCACGTATTTCGGATGTCTGGTTTGGTATTGAGGACAGAAACCCTAAAGTGGATCACGGAGGGATTGACCATTTGGTTGAGAATCATGTCAACGTACATCAATTTACACCTGAGTTTCATGATGTAATTGAAGATATTAACAAAGAATTCATGAAGTGGGCTAATATGAAAAATGATGAGGAAAAAGCAAAGAAACAAAAACCACAGGATCATCTTAATGAAAGAGCAGATGCGACAAACATAGATAGCCTTTCCGATACAGCCTTACAAAAATTTATTACAGAATCGAAAAGGAATTTTAAGCCAAAATCTGAAGTGTTTCTTCAGGAGCTTAAAGAAATGGATTTATTAGAATATGATGAAAATACAAAGACTTATTTACCAACCGGAAATTCGATTTTATTATTTGGGAAATCACCTCGTAACAAGTTTCCCCAAGCTGCTGTTAAAGCTAAAGTTCATTATGGTGATGGAAAAACAGGCGCAGAAACTTTTAATGATGCTTTGGTTCTCATCCCCGATCAAATAGAGGGATGGCTAAAAAAAGTATTACCGGCAAGTATTGACCGGTCGAAATTTAAAGCACAGCAAGTTCCCTCGTTTCCGGTAGAAGTTATCAGAGAAGCAGTAATCAATGCACTGGCTCATCGTAATTATGCTGTGGATGGAGCCAAAATACAACTTGAAGTATTTCCTGACAGAATTCTGGTTAAAAGTCCGGGAGAGCCATTACCTCCGATAACCATTGAAGCTTTGAATAATTTTACCGCAACATCCTATAGCCGGAACAAGAAAATTTCATTTATTTTTAATGAAATGCAATACATGGAAGAATCTGCTGTTGGGATGGATACTTTCAGGTCAATGCGGGAAAAATATAAACTTCCATTACCAATTTTTGAATACGATGGAATTAATACAGTTGTAATATTCCCTAGAACTATTGAAGCTGTTAGGGCTATTGGAAGTGATGCTGTTAAAGAATTGACTAAAGAAGAACTTGAAGGTTATGAATGGATAAAAAGCCAAAGAGAAGTTTCTGCTAAAGATTATACTACTCAGTTTGGTGTAACTGCCAGAACTGCAAGCAGACATCTTGGTAAAATGTTTGAACTTAATCTTATTAAAACCAATGGGGAAAATCCTAAATCACCCAAATTGAGGTATAGTGCAACATAGACAAGAAGATAGTCATGCTGTCTATGTTGAGGGTAATAGAGATGGTAATACTCAACATAGACAAGAACATGGACATGCTGTCTATGTTGTAAATAAAAGAAAAGATAAAAAGTGAGGAGTTAATAGTGAACTTAGACATGAAGTTGGTCATGTGTCCAAGCTAATGTCTTAATATGCAAAATAATATAGAAGTTGGACATGAAGTTGGTCATGGTGTCCAAACTAAAAATGTAATGGAAAATGAAGATAGAACAACTATTAGGGAATGAGGAGTTATTAAAGCTACAGAAAACAGCTTTCCTGTGCAGCCGGAAAATTCCGGCAAGTGCCGTATTAAAGTGTTATGATTGGGCAATATCACAAAGAGAAACCGGAAATTGTGTCATCAGTGGATTTCACAGCCAAATAGAAAAAGATGTGTTGCATTATTTACTCAAAGGACAGCAACCAATTATTTTAGCTCTGGCAAGAGGACTTAAAGAAAAATTAGAACCTGAATTTGAAAAACCATTGGAACAAGGCAGACTGTTAATCATTTCATTGTTCGACAAAACTACAAAACGAGTAACTGAGCAGACAGCAGAATTAAGAAACAAAATGATGATTGAACTTGCAGATACTATTATCGTAGGATGTGCCAGTGCAGGCGGACAGCTTGAAAAACTATTAGCAATGACAAATAAGCCAATAAATAAAATCACATAGCAACTCATTCGCAAACCCTCAATCCGGCACAGACAGAAAAGAAAGCAATATGATAACAAAGACACATGAACTAAATATTAATAATGGTTTACAATGATCGCAGGTTAAGTTTAAGATTCAGAAATCAATCATTACCTTCATTGCACCATCTTTGTAATCTGCTACAAGATCAAAAGCTTCTTTCGTTTTATCGAACAGAAACCGGTGTGTAACCATATTCTCTACATTGATTTTTCCTTTTTTCATCATTTCAAGAGCAAGCTCCACGCAATCCACCTGACGGCGGATGAACTGGAGTGAAATTTCTCTTCTCCGGGTTATTTCAGCACTCAACGACCAGCGGTCGAATTCCGGAATTCCGATAACAATAAGTCTGCCACCGGGTTTAAGAACCTCAATAGCCTGATCCAATGCTTCCTGCCGGCCGCAACATTCAAAAACAACATCCAGTCCCAGTTTAGCTTTTTGCAGGATCTTTTCAACTACATCTTCTTTTAACGGATTGCCGGTAAAGGTTGCGCCTTCCTTTACTGCAATTGAGAGTCGCTGATCAATTTTATCTGTTATATAAAAAGAATCAGCACCCTCTGCTTTAGC
>JAUYBT010000191.1 GCA_030692905.1 Bacteroidales bacterium | reverse complement strand
GAATGAATTTGCTGCATAAATTCATTCAAGAGCAGTGTCTTAAAGTTTTTCATTATGAGATTTAAACTTTTTCAATAACCATTTCCTGCATGTAATTCATATAGATCTTTTCGAGATCATCTTCGAGGAACTCATCGCGGGTACGTACCATTACTAAGCGGCCTTCTTTCATGATCCCAACCCGGTCAGCTATGTTTTTGGCACGGAATATATCATGGGTACACATGAGTATTGATTTACCCTGCCGTTTCAGGTTCACGAGTATCTGCAGCAGTTCAGCGGCAGCCTTGGGGTCGAGCCCTGCTGTCGGTTCGTCCAGAAGGATGTTAGGCGCATCCTTGATGATGGCTATGGTCAGCCCCACTTTCTGACGCATTCCTTTCGAGAAGGTTTTCAGTTTTTTCTCAAAGGCTTCTTCCTGAAGACCTACTTCCCTCATTCGCATGTAATAGTCTTCTTTGGTGAGATTGGGTTTACCACCCAGTTTGGCAAAGAAATCGAGGTTCTGCCTTGCAGTGAAGTTGCCATAAAGCATTACATTCTCACTCACGTAAGAAACATATTTCTTCGACTCCAGAGGTTCCCTGGTCACGTCTATACCGTTGATCAACGCCTTACCTCCGGTTGGATCAATAAAGTTAAGAAACAGGTTGATGGTGGTGGTTTTCCCAGCACCATTGGCTCCCAGTAGAAAAAATATTTCACCTTCTTTAATTTCAAGGTTCAAAGCATCCAGCGCTAATTGCTGATCCTCGTACCGTTTTGTTAAATCGATTGCTTGAAGCATAATTATTTGGGTTAAAGTTTAAAGTTCAAAATTGTTACCATTTCTTTTTGGCTAAAAAAATTTGAAGGTCTCTGTTAATAATTTAATCTCACTGTTTTAAGGCCTTCCAAATACCAGGTACGATCTCATTTCTTCCTTCACATTGATCCTCTTTTTTAATAAAATTCACTGTTTCTTCCGTGACTGTAATTGTGTATAGAGCATTCTTTTGACACCTTGAGTCGGTAACAAAGGTCAGTGTGTTCCCTATCAGCGAAAAAGTTCCCGATATGAGTTCATTAGACTTCATTGTGACCGTGTAAGTTGAATCCTTTTTAAACTCCAATTGGAAAGCTCCTAACTCTTCATGAGTTTTAAGCCATGTGTGATTAGTAAGCATTTTAAAAGAAGAAGAAATTTCTACCTCTTTTTTCTGTTGGGCAGGTAGTAACTGGACGAAACAGATAAGAAAAATTGTAAAAAAAATTATCCTTTTCATTTTGTTTATATTTATGGTTTAAACATTTTTATTTGACTTTGTAAAGCTGGAAGAAGTTTATAAACCTTACCCTTACCTATAACCGATTACTGATTACCCCTTACATCCCGGTTATCTTTTTCCCGAACGCCACAACTCGTATCATCAGAGAACCGTTCCCAATTCCCTGCTTGCCCCGTCTAACGGCCTCGTCATTTGTCTCATTAATTCAACCATACCACATTTCATACTTAATTGTTTATTGTTCAACTACCTTACATCATATTTAATAAATTGAAACACACTTACTGTAAAAAAGAACAAAGCATAAAAACAAATCAATAAAAGATCGACCCAATTAGCACCAAGCGATGATACTAACTTAGGATAATTGTAAGTATTCAATGTGGGAACCTTAAAGTTTCCCCAATCAACCTTGCCAAATATACCTTTAGATAAGCTCCCTCCAAAGCGATATTCCTTGTAATACTTACGCATTTTGCTATAATATTCTGACTCTGTAAAACTGGCAAACTGTCTGGCATTGGATTCGATATTCGACAACTCTATTAAGCCTGTATTAGTTAAATCACTGATTAAATAGGTATAGCAACCAATTGGACTTATTCTTGAAATGTTTTTCGATATATTTTGCTGAAAAAGTTGTTGATTATGATAGTCCTTTTCAATTATACCAATCGCATTATTTTCCATTTCATCATATTTCCTCTTTACTTCTACAATCTCTTCGTCATAGACTCTAAGTGCTGACTGGGATTCAGGATCATTCCCAATTGTCCAAAAATCTATTGTTTCCACATTAATTCCCCTTTCACTCATAATGCTTTTCATCAACTCTCCGCGGGTTTTATCAAATTCCGTCCCAATTTCATCGCGTTTCATATTTTTTTGCTTGTTTACTACCTCTTCTGTTTCAATCGGATAAATTATCTGGGCGACCATGGGACTGACTTTTGGGATTATTATAGCTATCAACACCCATAACAATAGTGACGCTGTAATAGAAGCACCGGAGTTCTTGGTTTTAATTGACAGTAAAATTCCCATGTTGAAAAGGACAAAAAGGAAAAGCAGACTGATTATCATAATTACAAGAAACGGGACCAAATAGCTTCCCGATAAAATTGGCACGGAGGTTGTTAATGTAAGTAAAACCAAACCGGAAATGACACCAACCAAAAATGAAACCAGAAATACCGTATAGCTACCAGCAATTTTTGCAAAGATAATTTTCCACCGGGGCACAGCATTTGCCACCATAAGCCTGAGCGTGCCGTTTTCCTTTTCGCCGGTAATGCTGTTAAAAGTAACCATAAAGGCCAACAACGAAAGTATGATGGTAATTATAAAGTAAAAGTCGATTTTACCAAAAAGCAAGGCTACCGGGTTGTTTATTCCATAGTCATTTTCTGGACGCCATATGCCCCGTGAATCGGCGGTGATTTTATTCGGAAGGTAACCAGATAGCCCACTTGAAAAAATGCTGAGCGGAGAGGGTGGAATATATCCTTCGGCAACAAATTCCATTCTCTTATTATCTATATTGCGTTCCTCATACATCTGTTTTGCATCTTTATAGGCAGCTTTATTTTGCTCATACTCCTTTGTGGATACATATAGTCCAAGGGGAATGAGCAGTACACAAATTAACAGGACAAATAACGAACGTGTGTTTGTAACAATTTCCTGTATCTCTTTAATTATTAAGTGTCTGAGCATATGTGTTCTTTATTTGTATTTCACTATTCATCCACCTATATCTACCGTTTACTCAACCTGATTCCAAACACCACAATCCCCATCAATACCCCGACTAAAAGCAGGATCAACATAATGGTACCAAATATTGGGGTCCGGGCTTCCACCTGGATGCGGACTGTTTTGTCCTCGGTTTCAACTGTACGGTTATTGGCAGTGGCCTGTGTTTTGATTTTCAATTCCTGGGCGCCGACATTCACATCACTGGGAGGCAGTATGCTCAGCATTACTTCCTGTTCCTTGCCAGGAGCCAAGGTGGCAATCACATCCGGCACAATAATAGTCTTCCAGTTTAGCGGGTTTTCGGTTGTAATTTTGATATTATCGAGGATGCGTGTTCCATCATTCATCACAGTAATTTTCATCGAAAGGCTATCGCCGGTTTTAATTTCGTGGTAAAGGGAGGGGGCCTTTACCGTAATACGGCCAACACCCTTAGGTATAAGTTCCAGCTTGATTTTGCCTGCCTGAATCTGATCGATTTCTTTTTGGGTCATATTACGAGTATCGCCCAGTTTGTTGTATTCTGCATCGTTCAGAACGATTACATAGAAATCGAGGGGTTTGTCAATCTTAATATCCTCGTCTTCACGGTCGGGTAAATATGCTTTCAGGGATAGTTTACGGAGATTCACTCCCTGATTGAATCTAAGTTGTGACAATCGGGCATTGTTGTCGGCGTCATAAAGATCGTACGATACCTGCCGGGGCAGATTAACCACCATGAACCTGTACACATCATCGGACGAGGAGTAACGTTCAAGGCTCAGGTCATAGGAAGCGGATGAGCCCAAATCGGTCTCCTGAGCGAATTGAGAAGCAGTGATGGCCACCATATTGGCAGAAGCATCTTTTTCGAGGTAAATATTTTTAGTATCTTTTTTACCATTGTAGTTTAATACAACCTGAACGCTTTCGGCATCCCGCAGCAGATTAAAATCAGCCAAAGCTGTTGCGCCATTGTCGATATAAGGAATACGAATTTCATAAGGCGACCCAATAATTGTATTGTCAGTAATGTTGTTGATGGATACAAAGACATTATACACCTTTGCTATTCGCATTTCTGGTGTAAATACATCGAAATGCTGTTCGAACTGTTGCAGGTAATCCTGGTTTCCTTCTGTGGAACTGCGCAGTATTAACTGTACTCGTTTTTCAGCTTTATTATTTTGATATTTAACAGCTTTTTCAATAATAATATATGATTGTTGTGAAATTAGCTTAAGAATGAGCTTCTGGTAATCGACCTCTTTCGATAAGGATTCATTTTTAGAGTTATTGAACTCAGCCAGCGATATAGCTTTCTGGTCGTAAAGTTCTTTATCGTTATCGTATTTCTGCTTGGCAATTTCGTATGCGGCACGAGCCTTTTTCAGATCGAGGGCGATACTAGCCTGGTCTTCCTGGGAGAATCCGGGCATTTGTATAAAAAGAAAGCAGATAATAAAAAAGAAAAGTCGTTTCATTATTTTTAAGATTTTAATATTCTTATAAACTCTGACAGGGGTTCAAAATCCTGTCAGTGTTGAGATGGTTGCAAAACCACATAACTCTTATTACTCTCAAAATCCCACATTGTCTTACGTTTTAAATTATTTATCGAAAGCTGATAGCCGATAAATGAATCAAGATAATCTAATTGAATGGTTGCAAGTCTTTCCTGTTCTATAGTGAGGTCCTGGTTTGAAATATCACCATTTTCGAAACGGATTTGGCTTATCTGGTAGGTTTGCCGGGCCAGATCGAGATTTTTTTGGTGAATCTTGAGCTGTTCTGAAGATTCATTTACTGACCGGATGATTTCGCGTACTTCCCTGCGGATAGTTACTTCCTGATTCTCTTTATATAGTTCTTTCGATTGGAGATTTAACTTTGCCTGCTTCACTTTCGAAGAGCCCCTTCCCCAATCGAAAATTGGCAGCGTAAACGAGAGAGCGATGCCCCGGTTAGGTGGACGATTTCTGATATTGTCGAAAGACGATTGGGCTAATTGTGTCGTTGTTCCTGCCCCAAGCGTACTAATCCCTGTTAAATCGTAATATGCTGAAATATTCCCCTGAAATTCCCGTATACGTTTGGCCCTGTCCACTTCAATTTTCTGAAGGTTAATATCAATCTCTGTTTCCTTTATTTCGAGCCTGTTCTTCAGGGCTTCATCAGTGGCTTTTAGTTCATCAATAAGGATAGGTTTATATTCAAGGTTAGTTACAATCCCTATTTTCCGATCGAGATCAAGGCCTATCAGTTGCTTAAATTGGTCCTCATCGTTTTGCATTTGGTTAATGGCTTTAAGATAAGCGGCTTTATTCTGTGCTACTGAAACTTCTGCGCTCATCACATCGCCCTGGGCCATACGTCCACCTTCCAATTTTAATTTGGCAATACGGAACGATTCTTCTGAGTTTGTAAGTTTCTCCAAGGCGATCTCCACTTGTTTCTTACTTCGATATAATGCATAAAATTCCTGGGTGACATCATACACAATGTCCATTTGTGCCCGGGAATAATAATGTTCTGATTTCTGGTAGTTATATTCGGCCTCGCGTAAGTTTTCCCGCAATTTGTTTTTAGTGAATATTGGTTGGGTAAAATATAACGAAAACTGACTATTAAACAGGTCGGTTTTTAATGTACTATTGTCACTTGCTAGCACTGTAGTAAAGTTCCGGCGAAATGGGTTTGTGGATAAGGATAAATTTCCACCGGTTGGTAAAACATATGTAAAACTTAAGTTACCACCAACCTGCAGAGATCCGTTAGAATTATAAACAGGTAAACCATTTGCCTGTTCTATTTCTGTCACCGATTCGCGCCATAAAGGTGCATCTAAGTTCAGATCGAGCCGTGGTTTAAACATTGCCTTATAATAGCTGAAATAATATTGCATAGCTTGCTTATCTATTTCAAACGAATGAGTTGAATAACTTTCGCCTAAAGCAATTTCAATAGCGCTGGGGCAGGTTAGAAAGAGAGTGTCCTGCGACTTTGCCACCCATGGTAACATTATTAATCCTAAGACCAGAAACTTCAAACCTTTCACCATTATTTTTCTTAAAGGTGCAAACTCATTAATTAAAGGTTGCTTTACAATACTTATGCCAAAAGAAGTAAAATACTTATATTCAAATTATTAGAATGATAAAGTTAAATTCTAAACACCTTTTGAATGGGTAATTGCGATAGATATTGAGTAATTATTTACCCATAATCAATTTAGTTTATTTGGGAAAGAAGAATTCATTTCTTACTTTTAGATTTCATAAAAAGTTCGTTATGTTTTTCAAACAAGGTAATAATGACTTAAACCAAAATTTTAAAAGGTTTTTGTCTGAAATGAATGAATCGTTTTCGATTATTACTGACCTGGAACAGCTTAAAGATAATTTTTCGGCCAGATTAAAGGAACTGTTGAAAACCGATCATATCTATATATTAATGCTAAATCCAGATTTAAACAGGTATTTAACGGTTGAAAATATTACTAGCAATTCTCAATACGACGACCTTCTATATTTTAACACTTCAGATAAATTAGTCTTTTGGCTTTCGGTAAATAAAACTTTTCTTAACATAAGTCAAGATCCACAGGTATTTGCATTTTTTACCAGACGAGAACAGGAATTGCTTGAACAGAGAAGGATTTCGTTAATTTATCCGTTTATAGTGATGAACCAGGTACGTGGAATGGTCTGTATTGGTAGTAAAGAAAACGATGTTCCTTTTGATAATAATGAGTTACAATATTTAAAAATATTTCTCGATCAGGCGGGTTTTGCCTTCGAAAATGCATTGCTTTACCAGTCGCAGAAGGAGCGTACCAGGAAAATGTACCGGGCCGACCGTTTAGCTACCCTTGGGGAACTATCTGCGGGCGCTGCACATGAAATCCGCAATCCTCTTACTTCTATTCGTAGTTCTATCCAGTTTTTAAAAAGAAAGTTGAATGATTCGACGGATATAGAGATGGCTAACGATCTTATTTCCGAGGTCGACCGCATTAATGAGATTATCGAAGGGATGCTATCCTTTGCCAAGCCACAACCTTTGAAGAAAGAAAATACGCAATTAAAAACTATTCTTATACAAACCGTTCAATTAGTCTCGAATACCGCACGAAAAAAAGAAATTGATATATGCCTTAATTATCAGGCAGGCAGGGAAGATATATTTGCAGATCCCAGCCAGTTAAAACAGTTGTTTCTGAATATTATTATGAATGCTATTCAGGCCATTGAAAGTATACCGAGCAAAATTGAAATTAATGTTATTTTCTCCGAAGGGAAAAATAAATATACTCCGGTATATTTAATTGAGTTTATTGATAATGGGGAAGGGATATCTAATGAGAACATAGATAAGATTTTCGATCCTTTTTACACCACCAAAAACGAAGGAACCGGTCTGGGTTTGTCTATTTCGTATGGTATTATTAATCAACATGGCGGTGACATCGAATTTTTCAGCGAACCTGGCAAAGGAACCAAAGTAAAAATTAGAATTCCTTTAAAATGAATTGGTTTATTGTGCACATAATGTATTGAATTATCAAATAATTATGAAGAATCCACAAATATTAATTGTCGATGACGAAGAAAAAATCAGAAAGGTGCTTACCCGGTTGCTTGAAGACGAAGATTATCGTGTGAAATCAGTTGAAAACGGGCAAAAAGCCATAGCAATTTTACACTCTTATAAGCCCGATGTCGTTTTAATGGATCAAAACATGCCCGGACTTAATGGGATTGACGCACTGGAAACAATAAAAGAGAAAAATCCAAACTTAACCGTTATTATTATTACTGCCCATGGGGAGGTCTCTCTTGCCGTGGATGCAATTAAGAAAGGCGCTTATGATTATCTCGAAAAACCTTTCGACAATGATAAACTCCTTATATTAATAAAACGTGCAATAGATCATCAACGGCTTACAGTAGAAATATCAGACCTTAAACGAAAGCTTACTGAACAGAAGTCGTTCGAATCGATTATTGGTACGGATGAAAAAATGAAAAAGGTAATTGAACAGGCCAAATGTGTAGCCGATACAGATACTACAGTGCTTATTCAAGGCGAAAGCGGTGTGGGAAAAGAAATAATTGCAAATGCCATACATCAAACAAGCCGGCGAAAAGAAGGACCATTTGTCGCCGTAAACTGTGGTGCTATTCCATTAAGTCTTATTGAGAGCGAATTGTTTGGCCACGAAAAAGGGTCGTTCACGGATGCTAAGGAAACAAAGCCCGGAAAATTTGAACAGGCCAACGGTGGTACTTTGTTTCTCGATGAACTGGGAGAATTGCCGCTCGATGCACAGGTAAAATTATTACGGGTTTTGGAAGATAAAAAAATAACAAGGGTAGGAGGTATAAAACCTATTCCTGTAAATGTAAGGATTCTGTCGGCAACCAATAATAACCTGGAGGAGAGAGTCCAAAAGGGTAGTTTTCGTCTCGATCTTTATTACCGCTTAAATATCTTCCCGATTCAAATTCCCCCTTTACGCGAAAGAAAGGATGATATACCTCTATTTATTGAGTATTTCATAAATATGTTCAATTGTGAATTAGGTCTTCATGTTAAAAATATGTCAAAACAGGCTGTTGACCAATTACTAAATTATAACTGGCCCGGGAATATCAGAGATTTACAGAATGCTATACAAAGCGCCATGATTCTATGCAAGGAGGGAACAATAACCCGTGAACATTTGCCGATGAGAATTAAAGGATATCCTGTGATAGACGGAACTAAGCTTGAATTTGATTCCGGGTTGGATGAAAACCTGAAATCCATTAATTCGAAACTTGAAAAAGAACTAATTATTGAAGCACTGAGTAAGTGCAATTATAATCGCACTGAGGCTGCCAATCTTTTAAAAATAAGCAGAAAAACTTTATTTAATAAAATGAAACAGTACAATTTGTAACAGATTGATCTGGATATTAATAACTTCTATACTTTTAATCCATCTTTTATCCAATCAATACAGGACGTGCTGTAAGGCTCATTTGCAGCTCTCGGTTTTCAGGCTGCAAATGTGCCTTGTAAGATTTAATTATAGTGCTGAGTTTGATCTTTGCAAGCTCTTTTAAAAGCTTTGGTCTGTTTGAGTTTAAAGAATCCCTGCTTAGCTTTTAAATGTGCTTGCAAAGGATTCTTTGAATTAAAAAAGAAAGATGGCATTCTGAGAAGACCAAGAAACTTTCCTTTAGCGTTGAGTGTTGATCGATTACTCTTTGACCATGACCTCGTAATGAAATACTGGTTCCATGCTAATCAGATATTTATAATCATCAGGATATAGTCGAGCTTTCGAAAAATCAGGTCCTGTAAACCTACAGACAGAACTTTCAGACTCCCAAAAAGACATAATCATAAAGTCGGATGTGGTTTCAAAGTCTTTTATCAAAATCTGCACCCCAAGATTACCTTCGGTATCTTTCAGACCAGGCAAACCGGTTTGCTTAATGTACTCAAAGAATTCGTCTCTGTCTTTCTTATGTACTTTCCCATTCCAGATTCTTGCGATCATAATTTAAGAAATAAGTGTTAGTAAATAGTAAATAACGTAAAAATAAGTAATTTATTAACACCATCAATATAATATTTGCAAGTGTTAATAAATATTTCTAATTTTGTGCCATGAGACCATTTATACGTACCATAGAAACCTTAGAATTAGATGGAGGAACTCTATGTCTTAATTTTGTAAATTCAGTGAGAACCCGTTTTGAAAACCCGTTGTACGAATTCATAGTAACACCTGAGGACTGGCTTTTGTGGAGTCATAGAACGCAAATTTGTGATGCGTCAACTGAACAACAGTTAAGAAAGTACATTTCTGAAAATCATGATAAAGCAATCAGGGAGCTTAAAAGAATAATCAGAGTAAGAGAAATACTTTACAGGATATTTCGCAACATAGCACAAAAGGAACCACCTTTAATTGAAGACATTCGATTTTTTAATAATTTACTCTCATACTCTTTCAGATTTCTGAACATTGAAATTAATGACAAACTGGAAACCATCTCAACCTGGAATTATAAAGAACATGATCTTCTATATACGTTGTTGCCAATAATGAAATCCGCCTATGAATTATTGACTTCCGGTTTAAAAGATCACATTAAAGAGTGTTCTAACTGTGGATGGTTATATCTCGATAAAAGTAAGAGCAACAGCCGGGTATGGTGCAACATGAAAACCTGCGGTAATACCATGAAGATTAAAAAGTATTATGAAAAAAACAAGATTCTTGTTAAAAAGGATAAAACATTATCCTGACTTGATTCAATCAGAACTATTCTTTCACTTATAGATAGAAACAAAACATTAAAATATTCATGCAATGAAAAACTGGCTATATTTTGTTACTGTACTTATATTATATATGCTGATACATGAAGGGCTTCATGGATATATTGCACTATTATTCAATGAGTACGACGCAATTAAAATACATTGGTACGGACCTGAAGTTTTATTTGTCACCCCGGTCGCGGAAAGGACTTCGGGGATAAAATGGTTTATTATATCCGGTTTCAGCAATTTAATTACCCTTTTGACCGGTTACCTGTTATTCATAATGAAAAGAAAAATTGTCAATCTTAAACTTCCTTCACTTCGAAGCATTCTTTATTATGTGACAATTGTTTTTCTCTTATTTGACGCCGTGAACCTGTCAATCGGACCCTTCCTTTACGGGGGTGATGTCAACGGGATTTCAGCCGGACTTAAAATAAAGGCATGGATTATTCAAATACTCTTTGGATCCATTCTGCTGGTTAACCGGGAGTTAATAGTAAAATTTATGAATTGTTTTGGTATCCGATCCAGCAATATTTTGTTTAAATCATGGCATGATAAATAATAGTTTTCTCAAATGATTAATTATTGATAACAGTATGAAACCTTCAGAGATTATCAGTTCTATCTTTTCATACATTGTAAATGAAGGTTATGTTGCAAAGGTAATGTCGGCAGAACATCTAAAAGAGTTAGAAGATGAGCTGACTCTCAGAAAAAGGACAGATCACTTTGATGAAAACTTTTACAAGGAGCGTCTGACATCATTTAAGTACACTCCGGATACAGTTTTACCTGATGCCAGATCAATAATAATAATTGCAGTTCCACAGCCGACGGTTGTTTTAATTTTCAGATGGAATGGAACAGACCAACAAGTAATAATTCCTCCAACTTATGATTTTTCAGCAAATGCTGAAATGAAAAGACGTTTAAAAGAAATTCTCATCCCGGAAGGCTACAATCTTTTCACAACATCCGTTCCTCTGAAACTTATTGCGGTCAGAAGCGGTCTGGCTGAATATGGAAGGAATAACATATGCTATATCCCCGGCAGGGGTAGTTTTTTCCGGCTTATGGCTTTTCTTACAGATTTACCATGTGCCGGATATACCTGGAGGCCGCCTGTTATGATGGAAAGGTGTCTGAATTGCAAAACATGCCTCGTTTCCTGCCCTTTGGGAGCTATTGATGAACATCGGTTTTTATTATATGCTGAACGTTGTCTTACATTTCATAATGAACATGCCGGTGGTTTCCCCAAAAATATTGATCCTTCATTTCATGACTGTTTGTTTGGCTGCCTCAGATGTCAGACTCTCTGCCCTGAAAATAAAAAGACATTTAAATGGATGGAAGAAAGGGAACGGTTTTCCGAATATGAAACATTAGTTATTCTTAATGGTATACCACTCGATCAAATTCCAAATTCAACTCAAAAGAAACTGAGCAGACTGGGCCTGATTGATGATTATTCCTTGCTGGCACGGAATCTTAGTGTCTTATTAAATTGATCAGTGAGATTTCTTTAAAGATTCAAACCGGATCAGGGAAAGTTTTACATTCAAAATAGAAGAAAGATGGCATCCTGAGAAATCACCAATAAATTTCTCTCTCAACTGCTGGAATCAAACAGGAAAGAAGTCAATGTCTGCAATACAATCAAGAGCAAATGGCCAAAAAGTTGTTGAGATTGAATGCCATCTTATATTTTGATTAATTGGTTTATAAATTTATGATTTTATCCTTTACTAACATGAACAAAAAATGAGTTTAAATTGATTTAAATACCAAACTGCTTAGAATCTACCCAATCCATACCTAGCAGCGACCAGAAATCCAATGCAAGGTTATTCAGGATATAATCATAAGGCAGCCAGCCATAACCTTTATCGCCCCACTCTTTTCCCCAGGAGTTCCTGATAAGAAGAGCGCCGGTTGTTTCTTTGTTGCATTTAAGGTTTTTTATCTTCTTGGCATCGTCATAACCAACAGCAACAATTGCATGACCCCACTCGGCTGACTCACCCTCGCATGGATAAGGAATTCCTCCTTTAACATCTGAACTGTCGAATGAAGCGAAACCCCAGAAACCAAACATTGAAGGGATTCCTGTTGCAAGATATTTCTTTACCGAATCAAGAACTGCAGGGTAGGGGATCTTTGCTCCAATAGGATCATGACAGAAGTATGTCAACGCTTCATAATTGTCGGCGAGCGAATAAATGAATGCATCGGGTTCTTTATCAAAATCCGCAATATTATAGGGCCAGTACTTCTCGTCAGGTACACCGCAATGGGCCAGAGCCCTCATTACATCTCGCAGCCATGCACCTGTATCGCCTGTTACCTGCATAAGGTTACGGGTTACTTTATAAAGGAACAGTCGCGAGCCTTCAATGTGATTGTTAAATGCTCTTTTTTCATAGTATTCAACAATTCCAACCGCGGCTTGAGCGGTGCATGAACCTAAGTTACCCTGATTTTCAATAGGTGAGCACCATTGCCGGAGATCGACTGAGGTTGTAACTTTCATCTTGCCTGCACCTATGCCAAGTTTTTTGCTGATAGCCTTGATCTCCTTTTGATCTTCAGTATAATCACGGAGATCAGGCATCGGTGGCAGCCAACCGGTTCCGACAATTTCATTTGTGCCGGGCAAAACTAGTTTACCATAGAGTGTTTCCATTTTAAATTCCTCCTGATTTTAATTCTACTTTTTTTACTGTAGTTCCATCGGGACCCATTAAGATTTCATAAAGTTCTGTAATGGTAGAAACAGCAGCTGCCTGTGGTATGCCTTTAAGTTTTGATAAATCTGTTATTGCAGTTGTTCCCTTTGATATCAGACCTGCAAGTGCATCAATAGTTTCGGCGATTTTAGTATCGGAAGCCAGTCCGAAAGTGTTTATTGAACCATCTGTAAGTTTCAGATCAACTTTTCTGGATCCGGGCCCATCTTTTATAACCATATATTGTGGGTTGGCAAGATCGGGCAGATAAATAACCGTAACCTTGACAACCCTGTTATTTTCCGGATCTCTTTCGACCATGAGATATGGTTTTACCGTATAATACTTTAACCCTGTTTTTTCAGTTAAACCGGGGTTTGAAAAGAATTTCACAGGGGCACAGCCGGTAAGGGCAAAGATTGTTAAACCAACGATTACTGTAATAATTGAATTTTTCATGTTGTAGTTAGTTTTTAAGGTTAAACCCACAGATTTACTTTTAAATCAATTAAACCTTTAACAGGTTAGCACATTTGATAATAAAAATACAATATTATTTTAATCTGCAAAAAAAAAATATACAAACCCCTCTTTCACGCAAGTGTGACATCTCCCCTTGTGCCTAAGGGGGACCGGAGTGAAAAAACCCGATGACAAGCGAGAAAACGACCACACCTCATGGAATGTGAAAATAAATCCCTAATTTTATCTGTAACCTTTTTAGACCGGACTTATCAATATTTTTATTATTCATTTAAAATCTAACAAATGAAATCTAAGCTATTTACACTCGACTACAGGGATTTACTTAATGGTCTTCTTATTGCATTCCTGGCAGCGATGATCGATGGGATTATAAAGATTCTTGGATCAGGAGCAGTATTTGACTGGCCCCATCTTCAACCGGTTTTGATCGCAGGCATTAGTGCTGCACTGGCTTATCTTCTAAAAAGCCTGTCTACGAATTCCCGTAATCAGTTATTTACGAAAGAACCGGGATAGTATTAATTTTTGTTCTTTTAGAATATTGTATATTTACATCTTAGGCGGTACATTCTTTTACTCCAATTAGCACAAGGAGTACTACGAATCATTGGAGAAATGCAGCGAGATAATATGTATCGCCTTTTATTCAAAATACATCTGGGTGGAAAAACCAGAGTTCTTGACCACCTTTGGCCGGGGGTAACTGACCATCTTTGACCGGAGTTAAGCGTTTATTATTAAGTTACGTATGTTAACTGTGATGTTATCAGCCAAATATGGTTAGGACATCCAGCTTTTTCACTCATCCTGTGAAAGATTTTCCCAAAACTCTTTAAAAGATTCGTTTAGTTTGTTCTTGGCTACTTCATAATGCCCAAATGCCCTTTCGGAAATTGTACGATTATGAGCAACAGAATTTCTAACTTTTTCAATTGTATCTAAATTGTTTTTAAGGCTTGCTAAAAAGTCTTGATGACGTTCGTTTGTAATACCACGTTTTGTAATCTTTTCTTTAAAAGTTTCAAAAGAATCAGAGCTTTCTAATAAGGTGCTTATATCCTTAATATTTGAAATTTCTTTAGGTTTTTCTAGACTTATATAATCGCTAAAAACCAAATAGAAAAACTCGTTTTCCATTCGATTTTTAAATTCTTCTTCGTTAGGAATATCTTTTAACTGCCTAACAAGATAATTACTTAATACATTAAAAGGGGTATCAGGATATTCTTTATAGAAAATATATGTAAAGATTTCTCGCAATTGCATTTCGAGGTGTGCAATTTCTTTATAAAGGTCAATATGTAAATCCATGTTGAAATTTTAACGCGTCCGTCAAATTTTGCAAATGAATTCCATAACTGCAACAGTATCTCTTGTTGTAAATCCTTTCTATTTTCAGGATTTGAACAATAAGCATAACAAATCTTAAAAATCAATTTTTGATTTTCTTTAATGGCTGGAATATACTTATCCTTTTTCACATCGAGAATTTTTAAATCATTTACATTATTATTCGCAGAAAAGGGTAAAAAATCACAATTTAAGAAAAATGTTTTTCAGATCGCTTTTTTCAATTGGTTGCTAACGGCAGTTTGTCTAATAACCTTTTTTAGTCCATAAATTTTCATTTGATTTAAGCTGGTACCAGCGAACCCGGAAATTTTCTATCCCAAACTGATAGCCGGAAAA
Source organism: Bacteroidales bacterium (assembly GCA_030692905.1). Taxonomy (GTDB): domain Bacteria; phylum Bacteroidota; class Bacteroidia; order Bacteroidales; family VadinHA17; genus LD21. The sequence continues at coordinate 935 of JAUYBT010000191.1, read as the reverse complement.
AAGTTGTCCTTAAATGGCTGTTTTTTAGTCTGGAGAGGTGTATTTTGCTAAAAAACAGCGAAATAAGTATCCTCAGATACTCTCTCAGCTGATCTCTGGTCAAAATATTGACAATGCGCCTTAAATTATATGCAATAAACATAAATCCCACATCGGCGCTTGCACGGCTTATTCCCTTCTTAGTAAGAATATAACTGAACCCCCATTGTCGTTTCATTGTACCGAATGGATGTTCCACTATTGTCTGACGGCGTTTATATAGCTGCTCCTTCTCTTCATAGTTTATTCGATTAACCTCATAGTATTCTGCAAATTCGCTTCTATGAATAAGTCTTGCAGTTTTAGATCTTGTGCATTCTGAACGTGCCGGACATAATTTGCAGGCGGGTGTTTTATATTGTTTGAACCAAATGACGTTGCCACTGCTGGTGAGTTCCTTATACCATGATCCGTTTGTTCTGAGAATCTGGCCCTTAGGACAAGTATAAGTATCTACCAGGGTATCATATCTGAAATATTCATAATTGTGTTCATGGTTTGGAGCCTGACTTGTTGATGGAATGCCAGGTATTGCAACGATAGTTTCTATTCCTAAATCCTGTGCGGTTTTTAACTCTGATCCGGTATGGTAACCTTTATCAAATAAAGCTGTGAATTCATTGGTCCTGAGAATGCTTTTTGCCCTTTGAACCATATTGCCCATTGCTTTACTGTCATTCTGGTTGGTTACCTTGTAATCGATGGGAATGTTGTTCTTTGCATCAACTGTTGTCTGCACACTATAGGCTACTTCAGTGATGTTATTCCGGATCATTATCTGCCGACTCTCGGGATCAGACGTAGAGATCTGGGATTCACCACTTTCGTTAAGTTCTTTTTCAAACTCCTTATACTGCTCTTTCCGTTTCTGTTGCTTAGCAATTTCATCACTGATC
>JAUYBT010000068.1 GCA_030692905.1 Bacteroidales bacterium | reverse complement strand
GATCACTGGAGGAAAGATGCTTAAACCTAAAAAGACTAACAAAAGAAATAAAGCTGGGCAGGCTTTTATGATGGCTGCTGCCACATTAAAGAATAGTGATCATTGGTTAGGCGCCTTTTATAGACGTATCAGAGCTAGACGAGGAACAGGAATAGCTATAAAAGCTACTGCTCGAAAAATTTCCTTAATTTTCTATAAGATGCTCAAAGATAAAATTGAGTTTGATCCACTTTCAATAGAAACATATAACCAGTACTTCAAAGAACGTAGAATAAAAAGCATTGAAAAACAGGCGCATTCATTAGGTTTGAAGTTGGTGCCAATATTTGTTTCTTAAGAGAAATGAGCCAAAGAAGAAACTCCAAAAACTTATTCGTTAAGTGTAATGTCTATGAATTAAGTTTATCTCCGATAGCTCTTGTCCAATCTGATGAATTCCCAAAAGTATTTTCTCTGTCTGCATTTCGGAAGGTTTCTTCCTACCCTGAACGTATTGTGAGAGCAAAGTGGGATTCATTCCGATTTTGACAGCAAGAAACTTGGCATTGAGAACTCTGTAGTATTGAAAGAACTGTTTGAAATCAATCTCAAATTTTAGTTTTTCCCGGGTAATCATTACGTTTTCATCCTCAAAGCAGAGATTGGCTGCTTCAAGGGCATTGGCCATTAGTTCAGGAATTGTTCTACCAGTTGTATATATTGGATAATTTTCGGAGAATGCGGAAAAACCTGTATCCGTTTTCTCCACAATCATTTTTATTTTTTTGTTTGCTGTTTTCATAGCTTTCTATTTTATCAATCCTCCATTTTCAAACCTGAATCTTTGAGTATTTTTTTCACAAGACCTTTCCCAACTTCCTGACTTCCGTGATTCGGGAATATTATAGTTCCTGCTTTCTTATCATGCCTCATCTTAACATGAGAGCCTTTCTGAGAAACAGGATACCACCCGTCTTTTATCAAAAATCTGTAAAGTACAGAACATTTCATGCGTCATTACCGGGTATGTTATTCAGCAAAGGTAAATAATAATTTACCTATCTGCAAGAAAAATTTCTGTATCATTGTACACACAATACCGAACTGAAAGATTTTAAAACTTCCTTTTATCAGCACTAATTTACGATTAATCCGGGAATTAATAAATCAATTGTTAATGTTTCCAGGTTGTTGAGGTCATTACGTCGCAAAGGCATAACGGACCCGAATCTAAGACCTCTGTTTGAGTATAATTTTGTTAACTTTAATCTTCATAAAGGAAACCTTATATTTGTAACCCCGTGGTCTAAGAATGGGGAGTAGTTAATTTCCCCAAAAATCAATTCTTTGAAGGTTGTCCGGCAGGTAGTTTTTATTATGTCCCAAGTCTCTTCAGGTTGATTAAAGATTATTGCTTTAACGGGATGTTCTTGAAGCCACAAGTTATTGTTTTTAAAGCTTATAACATCGCCTTGCCCAACTTTTACTAACATTTTATCAAATTCTATGGTTTCAAAAAAGGTTTTTACTTGAGATTGCAATCAACGAAATGCAGAAACAAATTAGTTTTTTTTAAGATATGCAAATAAAACCCCGGCCTGTTTGAAAGACGGGATTTTTATTATCTTCATGCGCTTGAAAAGTTTATAAGAAATTGTTTATGTTATCAATAATTTTATTCTCACCGTTCTACCTTTTTGCTGCAGGAGGTACCGTCCCATCAGTCGGACCTGTAAGGCTTGAATTTATTATTTTCGGACTTATTCTTCTTGGAGTTGCACTGTTTCACAAAAAGACCTTCCGGGTTGCAGTCATCGGACTTACTGTATTGCTGACTTTCAAACTTGTTTTTGATCCGGGCTTTCATCTCATCGAACATCTTTTTGGCCAAACCCCATTTGGCGAACAATTGATGGACAAAGGTTTACGTCAGGGGGAATGGGGTATAATAATTAATCTTCTGGGTCTCTTGCTTGGTTTCGCTATTTTATCAAAAATATTTGAAGAATCAGGTGTTCCGGATGTATTACCACGATTTCTTCCGGATGACTGGAAAGGTCCGTTTATTCTTTTAGTCTTCGTATTCATTTTATCATCATTCCTCGATAATATTGCGGCTGCCCTTATTGGTGGTACAATTGCCCTGGTTGTATTTAAGAAAAAGGTTCACATCGGATATATTGCAGCTATCGTGGCGGCCAGTAATGCCGGTGGCAGCGGAAGTGTTGTTGGTGATACAACTACAACAATGATGTGGATTGACGGGGTCAGCGCATTTAATGTTCTGCATGGGTTTATAGCTGCCGGTACCGCACTTTTGTTTTTTGCCTGGTTTGCATCACATCAGCAGGACAAATACCAAAGAATTCAAAAGGACGCAGATCTATCTGTAAAGATTGATTGGGTAAAGATATTTAACGTTGGCCTTATCCTTGCAGGTGCAATTATTTCCAATATACTATACGATATGCCCGCTTTGGGAGTATGGATCGCAATTATTATCGGAGCGCTCCTCAGGCCTGTTCCATGGCAAGAGGTACCAGGAGCTATTAAAGGAACAATATTCCTGCTCAGTCTGGTGACGTGTGCTTCGATGATGCCTGTAGAAGAACTCCCTGATGCTTCATGGATCACTGCTCTTGCTCTCGGATTCCTTTCAGCAGTATTTGATAACATACCACTTACCAAGCTTTGCCTCGATCAGGGTCACTATGACTGGGGAATGCTGGCATATAGTGTCGGATTCGGAGGGTCAATGATATGGTTCGGATCATCTGCAGGTGTGGCTATTACCAACAAATTTCCTGAAGCCCGTAATGTCGTTCTTTGGGTTAAAAACGGCTGGCATGTAGCAGTGGCATATATAATAGGTTTCTTTGTATTATACTTTATTATGGGATGGGAGCCTGCTGATAATAATGAACATAAAATAATCAATTGTCCTGTTCCCGGTTGCCCGATGGCGAATAAAGGGGAAACGGGAGAAGTGCCAGGAACAGCAAACTATCTTGAGTTGGTTAATTGAATTTTGAACAATTGAACAATTGAATTAAGAAGTAATAAAAATATAATTCTGCATTCAAAATTCGTTGTTCTTCATTCTGACTTCAAAAAATCGACTTAGTAAAATTGACTACTTACTTTCTTTATATTCCTTTAATAAGGATTGAAAGATCTCTTTCACTGAAGATATTTTTGTAGCCCTGAAAGCGTTTGATCCGGCAAATGCATAGCCGCTTTCGAAATTGCCCTTAAGTGCATTAATAAGTGCAATTATTATACAGTATGGACTTTTTGATATATCACATGTCTTGATACATTTGAAAGGACATTTTTTCGGTTGCTTTTTACCCTCTCTCACTTTGGTAATAAAGTTGCTTAGTATAGCTCGGCCCGGCATACCCACCGGACTTTTAATAATTTCAATATCAGAACTCTCAGCATCGATATATGCTTGTTTGAATGCAGGAGAGGCATCACATTCATCAGTTGTTACAAAACGTGTAGCCATCTGAACGCCTGAAGCTCCCAGGTTCAGAATATTATGAATGTCTTCGCCGGTATAAATACCCCCGGCAGCAATAAGCGGAATTTTTGTATCATACTTATCCTCAAATATTTTCAGTTCACTGACGATTTCCGGGACAAGCTTTTCAAGAGAATAATCAACATCAAATATCTGTTCTTCTTTAAAGCCCAGATGTCCGCCTGCCTTAGGACCTTCCACAATAATAGCATCGGGCAGATAATCGTAATTGGCTTTCCATTTTTCACAGATAATCTTAGTTGCCCTTGCAGATGAGACTATTGGTATCAGCTTTGTGGTACTGTCCTTTTTTAAAAAAGACGGAAGATTAAGCGGAAGGCCTGCTCCGGCCGTAATTAAATCGACCTTTTCAGAGATTGCCGTTTTAATCATATCGGTAAAATTGGTCATCGCAACCATAACATTAACACCTATAACGCCTAAAGTCTTTTCACGGGCTTTGCGTATCTCTTCTTTGAGTCCGTGTATGCTGGCTTCGAGGAAATCAGATGAAAAATCTTTGTACAAAAGACCGAGTCCGGCACTTGAGATAATCCCTGCCCCACCTTCATTCGCGACAGCAGAAGCAAGTCCTGAAAGAGAAATGCCTACACCCATTGCACCCTGTATAATTGGAACCGCTATTGTAAGATTACCAATTCTAAGTACCTTCATTTTGAATTTTTTAAATATTTGGCAAAGGTAGGTAATTACACCGATCTGGAGCAGGAAAAGAGATATTTAACATATATTAAGACTCAATGGTGCAATGGCGCAACGGCGTAAAAAAAAAATCTTAACTTTAAAGAGTTAATTTTATAATTGAAGTATGAAAAGAGTTGTAATTGTTTCAATATTTCTCCTTTCGGCTGTTCTTAATCTTACAGCCCAGACTGAAAAGGAGATAAAAGCTGAAATAAAGCATGTTACAGTTTTTCCCGACCGGGCACAAATTGATCATGAGACAACCGTTTCGCTGTTACCGGGGAAGACAATCCTTAAACTTTCAGGCCTTTCGCCTTATATTGACGTGCAGAGCATTCAGGTCAAAGGATTTGGAGAATTCACTATCCTATCTGTCAATCACCAGAATAATTATCTGCAGAACCTTGAAGATGCCCCTGAAGTAAAGAGTATAAGAAGTCAGATCGAGGTTCTCCAGATCAAAGTTGAAGATGAGAAGGCTGCTATTAGTATTCTTAAAGAGAAAGGGGCTTTCCTTGTTGCCAACAGGGCTATTCTTGTGAAGGAGACAACATTTACTATTGAACAGCTTAAGAGTGTTATGGATCTGTATACCAATAACATGGATCAAATCACTATGACATCACTGAAAAAAGAGCGCTTGATAAAAGATTATGAAAAACAGATAACTGCCCTTCAGCAGCAGATAGCCGAAAAACTTGGAAAACAACAACTTCCTTCTGGTGAGATTTCTGTTACCGTCACCTCTGAAAAACAACTTTCCGGAAAATTCTCCTTCAGTTATGTTGTTACAAATGCTGGGTGGTATCCTTCATATGATATCAGGGTTGATGATATTAAAAATCCTGTAACAATTTTTTACAAGGCTAATGTATTTCAGAGCTCCGGAGTTGTATGGAAAGATGTTAAACTGAGTTTCTCAAATGCCACGCCATGGGTAGCAGGAGATGTTCCTGTTTTATATCCATGGTTTGTTGATTATTATTATCCTGCCCCACCTATCCAAAGAGGTAAGATTGCAGGTGTAAACCGAAGCGATGCTCCTTTGATGTTGGAAATGGCTGCTGATACTAAAATGGAAGCAAAAGCAATGGAAGCAGCTCCGATAACAGTTGAAAAACAGGTTGGAGAGACGACAATTACATTCGACATTGCCATCCCCTACTCTATCCCTTCTGATGGTAAAATTCAAACAGTTGAAATTCAGCGGCTTACAGCCCCTGCTGATTACAAATATGTCACCTTGCCTAAGATGTCGCCACTGGTATACCTGACAGCAAATATTACCGACTGGGCAAAATTAAGTCTTCAGAGCGGAGAGGCAACCCTCTATTTTGAGAATTCGTTCGTCGGCAAATCATACCTTAATGTTAACCAGCTAACAGATACTCTTACAATATCCCTGGGAACAGATAACAGTATCCTGGTAAAAAGGGAGAAACGCAAAGATTTCACCAGCAAGAAGGTAATAGGAACAAACAAGACAGAGACTTATTCATTTCTGTTAACAATCAGGAATAATAAAGCAAACTCTGTAAAAATCACCCTGAATGACCAGATCCCGGTTTCTTCAAACAGCGGGATAACAGTTGAACCCGTAGAATTATCAGGTGGAAGCTACAACTCACAATCCGGTTATGTAAAGTGGGATCTTGAAATAAAGCAGCAGGAAACTAAACAGATTGTATTAACTTATTCAGTCAAATATCCGAAAGATAAAACTGTTATTCTTGAATAAATAATTAATGGCAATGTAAAGGTCCTTACCTGGCCCTTATGATTCCTCTTTCTGATTTTCTTATAAATTCCAGAATATAATCCCTGTCGGGTGATGGTTTGAATTCTTTTTCAATATTATCAAGAGCCTGTGAAATATTCATGCCATTCTGATAAATAACTCTGTATATATTGTGAATCTCGTCAATTCGTTCCTTTTCGAACCCACGCCTGGTTAGTCCGACTGAATTTAATCCCAGATAAGAGAGGGGGTCGCGGTCAGCTTTTATAAACGGTGGAACGTCTGTTCTCACTTTTGCACCGCCACCTATCATGACATGAGCTCCGATATGCGTGAATTGGTGAACCAGGGTACCTCCACTGAGAATAGCCCAATCGTCAACTTTCACTTCACCGGCCAGACCGCTGAAATTCCCGATAATACAGTTGTTCCCGATAGCACAATCGTGACCAATATGAGCATAAGCCATTAAAAGACAACCGTTTCCTACAACTGTCTTACCAACGGCGGCAGTACCACGGTTTACTGTAACACCTTCTCTTACAGTTGTGTTATCTCCGAGTTCAGCGGTAGACTCCTCCCCTCTGAACTTAAGATCCTGAGGGATACCAGAAACAACTGCAGAAGGGAATATCCTGCATCGCTTTCCGATTCTGGCGCCATCCATGATTGTTGCATTAGGGCCAACCCATGTTCCTTCACCAATTATGACATTTCCTGCGATATAAGCAAAAGGTTCAATTGTAACATCTTTACCTATTATTGCATCGGGGTGGATAAAAGCTAAATTTGAAATCATTAATCTTTTATTTATTTTTTACTACCTGAGCAGTCATTTCTCCTTCTAAAACAAGCTTGTTTCCGACAAATGCCTGGCCGAACATTGTAACTATTCCTCTCCGCATAACATCGGCAAGCTCCATTTTTAATATCACAGTATCTCCGGGAACAACTTTTTGTTTAAACTTAAGTTTGTCAATCTTAAGAAAGTAGGTAGAATATTTTTCAGGATCTTCAAAAGTACTCAGAACAAGCAATCCGCCTGTTTGTGCCAGGGCTTCAACCAGCAGGACTCCCGGCATGATAGGCTCATTCGGGAAATGACCCTGAAAAAATGATTCATTAAATGTAACATTTTTGATACCCACAATTGAGGATTCATCAAGAGAAATTATTTTGTCAACAAGCAAAAAAGGAAACCTGTGTGGCAACCGTTTTTTGATCTCTTCTACAGTAAAGACAGGAGGTTGTGAGGGATCATAAACCGGAATATCACGTTTCGAAAGAGCTTTTTTCATCTCCTGCCTCATTATTCTTGCCAACCTTGTATTGGCATAATGGCCGGGACGGGTTGCCACAACTTTGCCTTTTATCGGGTGACCTACCAGTGCCAGGTCACCCACAATGTCGAGAAGTTTATGACGTGCCGGTTCATTTGGGTAGCGTAATTCGGTATTATTAAGTATCCCTGCGGTATGTGTGCTGATGCCCGGCCGGTTAAAGAGTTTGGCTATGCGATCTATTTCAGACTGTTCCACCTCTTTTTCGAGTATGACAATCGCGTTATCGAGATCGCCGCCCTTTATAAGTCCCATGTTAAACAGAGGCTCCAGTTCATGAAAAAATACAAATGTGCGGCTTCTGCATATCTCTTCTTCAAAGTCATCAATAGTATCAAGAATAGCATACTGGTTTCCCAGAATCCTGGAATTATAATCAATAAGAACATTAATACTAAAATGATCATCGGGATAAACTATCAGGTCCACTCCATGTTCTTCATCAGAGAAGGTGATCTTTTGTTTGACAACAAAGTAATTTCTATCTTCTTTCTGCTCAACGATACCTGCTTCCTTAATTGCTTCAACAAATTTCCATGACCCGCCCCCCATTACCGGTGCTTCAGTTCCATCTAACTCAATAAGTGCATTATCAACACGTAAACCATGGAATGCGGCCAGAACATGTTCAATAGTTGATACAGAAGCATTGTTCTGCACCAGGGTCGTTCCCCGCGATGTATCTGTAACATGTTCCGCCAGGGCATCAATTACAGGTTTCCCGGGAAGGTCCACTCTGCAAAATTTATACCCGTGATTTGCAGGAGCCGGTTTAAATGTTATTGTTACACTAATTCCGGTATGCAACCCTTTCCCGGTAAGGCTAATTTCTTTTGCAAGCGTCCTCTGTTTTTCACTCATCAGTGTTAAATATTAAATTAAATTCCGGGTACAAAAAAAATAAAAATATTTCGAACAATCCAAAAAATTATCCTATAACTAAATTTATTACAACATATTCAGCTTCGACCCTGATGCAAAACTACTTCTTTTTCAGGGACTCTATCTCTTTTTCCAGCACATCAATTTTTATATTCAGTTCTGGCAATTTTTTAAAAATCACTGAAGATTTAAAAAACTGTTTATAATCGATTGCCGGGGAACCGAGAATAATCGTGTTTTCTTCTTTAACTTCTCCAAGGATTCCTGCCTGTGCTCCGATTTTTGTCCCATTTGCAATTTTAATATGGCCGGCAATACCAACCTGTCCGCCAAACATACAGTTTTTCCCGACTTTTGTTGATCCTGCAATACCTGTCTGTGCAGCCATAACAGTGTTTTCTCCCACCTCAACATTATGTCCGATCTGAATGAGGTTATCCAGTTTAACACCTTTACGGATAATTGTCGATCCCATTGTTGCTCTATCAATTGTAACATTTGCTCCAATCTCAACATGGTCTTCAATGATAACATTCCCCAACTGAGGGATCTTCATGTATTCGCTTTCCGACTGGGGAGCAAATCCGAATCCATCGCTTCCGATCACTGTTCCGGCATGTATTATACAACCTTCACCCACAAGACAATCATGATAAATCTTAACTCCCGGATTAATCGTACAATTTTTCCCAAGTTTCGTGTTGTCGCCAATAAAAACATGCGGATAAACAGAGCATCCATCGCCGATAACGGAATTTTCGCCGATATAGGCATATGGACCGATGTAAACATCAGAACCGATTTTAGCTGTTGCCTCAATAATTGCGGTAGTGTGAATTCCTTTCTTTCTTGGACGGGACTGATCGACAAGACGAAGAAGGGATGCGAATGCCTCATATGCATTTTCGACTTTTATGAGGGTGGCATCTACCTTAGCTGAAGGTACAAAACTTTTGTTAACCAGAACGACAGATGATTTTGTTGTATATAAATAATTTTCATATTTCGGATTGGCCAGGAATGACAAAGCTCCATTTTGGCCTTCTTCGATTTTGGCAACAGTATTGACTTTAATGTCGGGGTTGCCTTCTATTTCGCCATTTAAAAATCCGGCTATTGTTGCGGCAGTAAATTCCATGATATTTATTTATTAGTTATCGACATTCTTTTGGATAGCAAAGGAAGTATTTCATTATTCTTTCTGACAGGAACCGGTGGTCAAAAATATCTGAAACGGCTGATATATCAGCTGTTTTTCCACTCTTGAGCAATATTTTCACCTCAGGAGCCTCCGGTGTATATGCCAGATTTGAGATACTATTAGTAAAAACATAATAATCTTCAAACTCCGGACTCACATTCATCAAATCTCCTGCCAGATTTCTGAGTTTCATTACCCGGTTTTCGGGAAAAGGGTCATTCTGTAACTCAATGGCAAAGAGATCCCTGCGTAACATCTTGCCTGACAAATCTGAAAGAACCTTATCGGAATGATCTGCCCAGTATTTGGAAGAAACCAGGATATCTGTATCATCAAGTCTTGTAAAATTTGCAGCAATCAGACCGGGGGTAAAGTTACCGTCATCAGTAAGGTCGGCATGACCTATTTTATTGTAAAGAAAGAATCTGAGAGCAGGTGTGGCATACAGATCAACGCCTTCATTAGCAAGTTCTTTTGCGCGCTTAAGAATTTTAACAAGGAGGCTTTCGGATGAAAGGACTGTCTTATGCATGTAAACCTGCCAGTACATCAGTCGCCGTGCAATCAGGAATTTCTCTAGTGAATAGATTCCCTTTTCATCTATAACAAGACTATCGTTCACAACATTAAGCATCCTGATTATCCTGTCGGATCCGACTGATCCCTCAATAACCCCTGTAAAAAAGCTATCTCTTCGCAGATAATCCAGCCTGTCCATATCTATCTGCCCGGAGATAAGTTCATGTAAAAATTTTCTGTGGTAGATTCCCCTGAAGATTTCAATTGCAAGATCAAGTTTTCCTCCATATTTCTCATTCAGCATTCTCATGAGAAGAAGAGAAAGATCTTCATGAGTGATACCGTTAATTATCGCGTTTTCAAGAGCATGCGAAAAGGGACCATGTCCGGCATCATGCAACAGAATTGCAATGAAGGTGGCTTCTTCCTCTATCGGTGAAATAATAACACCCTTGCTTCTGAGTGTGCTTATAGCCGAATCCATCAGATGCAATGCTCCCAGACCATGCTGAAACCGGCTGTGATTTGCCCCGGGATATACAAAACTCGTTAATCCCAGTTGTTTTATATTCCTCAACCTCTGAAACCATGGATGTTCAATGAGATCGA
>JAUYBT010000249.1 GCA_030692905.1 Bacteroidales bacterium | reverse complement strand
AGAGAATAAAAAACTACTTAAAATAATCTCAGACAAAGGATTGCATTTGATTTTACGTCATTTTTTTCATTTTTATTATGTTTAATTATTTATTTAAATAATCAGAGTCTCATAATTGTGCCTGTTACAATTCCGTTTCATAAAGACGAAGCCTGTTTCTGAGCGCAATAATTTCATCCTGCAGAGAGTTTACCCGCTGTAGCAAATGAGTGATGGTTTCAATACCTTCCAGATTAATATCCAACTCGTAATAAAAGCGAACAATTTTCTCTAATTGTTGCAGCTGGTTTGAATCAATAAACCCTGTTTCTTTAACAGTAGTAATTTCTATCAATCCGGTTTGCTGTAATGAACTGATAAATGAAATCTCAATGTTGTGGTTAGCACAAAATATATCTACAGCTGTTAATTTTTCTGTTTGCATTACATACGTTTATTAAATTACGATTCAGATAATTCGGTAAATAATACTTTTTGCTTTTCCGTTAAATTTGTCGGAATTTTAACTGTATATGTTATGTGTAAATCTCCAAATTGGCCATCATTTTTATAAACAGGAAATCCTTTGTCTTTTAACTTTACTTTACTTCCATTTTGTGTTTCGGGCTTTACTTTTAGTTTTACTTTTCCGTTCAATGTATCAATTGTGATTTCACCTCCCAACACTGCTGTGTATAGATCTAAATCAACCAAAGCATATAAATTATTTCCTAATCGCTTAAATCCGGGGTGATTGGCTATTGAAAATGTAATATATAGATCACCATTCGGTCCGCCATTTATTCCCTGGCCCCCATGCCCTGCTATTTTAATTGTTTGCCCATTTTCAATTCCGGCGGAGATAGTAATTCTTATTTTTCTGCCGTTTACCGTTAACATTTGTTTGTGGGTTTTAAAAGCATCGATGAGGTCAAGATGTAATTCCGCATTGAAATCTTCTCCTCTGTATTTCACCCGTCTGCTTCTGCCACCGCTTGCTGCCCCACCAAACATAGATTCAAAAAAATCGGAAAAATCCCCTTCAGATTGTGCCCCTGAATACCTTGCACCACGCGAATTTGACGATTGTTCCTGATACTGTTTTGATTTTTCAAACTGTTCAGAGTGTTGCCAATCCTTTCCGTATTGGTCATATTTTTTACGCTTTTCAGGATCACTCAGTACTTCATTAGCTTCATTGATCTGCTGAAAATTCTTTTTCGCATTTTTATCATTCGGATTTAAATCGGGGTGATACTTTCTGGCTAATTTCCGGTAGGCATTTTTGATGTCCTTTGGCGTTGCCGTTTTATCTATCCCTAATATTTTATAATAGTCTACGAAATTCATGTATTTAGAGAATTATGCTGATCAGACTTTAAAAGAGCGGATAATCGGTATATCCTTTTTCATCAGCAGTATAAAATAAATCCATATGCAGATCTTGCGATAAAGTCCAATTGTTTTAGAATTCTTCCATAGGTTGTGTTTAATCAATTATGTCGGTTTTATCAATGAATTGAGAGAATAAAGTTAAGCACCTTTATCATGTAGATTTATTTTTTGTTTTTTTTAAAAATCGTTTTAATTTTTAAGATTGGGGGCATGGTGTCGCCTAATAAAAATCCCCAGGGTTTTAAGGGTTCGATATAGTCGCAAATGAGTTTTACAATGGCAAGGAGCGGTATGGCAAGAAACATACCGGGTATGCCCCATAAAGCATTACCGGCAATTACCACTATTATAGAGAAAAGCGCATTGATTTTTACTTTTGAGGCAACTATATAGGGAACTATGTAGTTATTATCTATCAGCTGAATGAAGTAATAGGCTGCCAGAACATAAAAGACGTAAAAGGGTGACGATTTTGTGACCAGAGCAACTATCATTGGCATTGCCACAGCAACTAGTCCTCCGATGTATGGAATCATGTTGAGTAAAGCACCAAGAATGCCGATCAGGAGAGCATATTCAATCCCAAGTATTAAAAGAGCAGCGGTATCCAGTGCTGCTACCATGATAGCTTCTATAACCAAACCTACAAGATAGCGTTGAATAACAGTTTTGGTCTGGTTAATAATTTCACTCACCTGACTTTGGTTGTTTATGCCAAAAAGCCTGTGAATAAACTCGAGTAAGATGGGTTGGTAAAATAATATCAAAAAGATGTAAACGGGAAGTAAAAACAATACCAATAACCCGCTGCCAACGATTACGAGTGTTTGCCCGATTACGGCGGTGCTTGTGTTGATAATTTCACCCTGGGTTTTTGTAATCCATTCATGGATCTTTTGAGGGTCTTTATCGAAATAATCGGCAGCATCGGTGATGTTTTGGTTGACTATCGCGGTAAATTTTTCAACCAGTATCGGCCACGATTCGCTAAACCGGTTTGCCTGGGAAATTAAAAGAGCACCAAACGAGGCAATGACTAAAAAGGTAAGTAATAAAGTAACTGCAATAGCCAATACCCTGTTTATTCTTATCCGTACAAAAAAACTTACGACCGGGTGAAGTACGATTGCAATTATAGTTGCAAAAACGATAGGAACAATAATGCTTTTGGCAATATACAACATCGCAAACAAAGCAAAAAAGCCGATGAAAAAAATGGTTGCCTTTGCGTAAAATGGTAATTTTAATTCTTCATTTGTCACGGCTTTTCAGAATTCATTTCTTTTTTGCGTAGAAAATGTTGAAAGATAAACTGACCTATTAATTTAATAGCGTCAGGGTTTTTGGCAACAATGGTTGTTACACCAAACTGCAGAAAAGAGCCGAGAAGCTTTCTAAACATATTGCCTGATGAGCCAACAATTATTTTTTTTGAGAGATAACCGGTTGCCAGACCCATGGTAGTGCCTAAAATGTTATCGATCAGATATGGCGATGTACTTATATCATTCAAAGTGCTCTTGAGAAGGTTAACAGGCTTTAAACTTTCAATGGCAATATAGAATTGTTCTTTTAATAGCTGTCCTTTAATAGCCTGCTCAACTTCTAATAATTGAATTGCATTTTTAAGCCCGGCAGTGGAAGTTATATTTTGCATCTGGTTTTATTTAAGAACCTGTTTAATGAAATAATTGCCGACAATTTTTTTAAGCCATTTATGCATAAATAAGTGTACGACAATCCCGATAATGCCATAAAAACCAGATACCACAAAGAATCCGTAAAAGGTTTTGCCAAGGATTTCGCCGAGCCAAAAAGCTAATCCCAGATTTAAAAAAAGCATGAATGAGGCAATTAAGATAAAGACAACAGAATGAGGTATGAATGTAGAAACAACATCTGAGGT
>JAUYBT010000199.1 GCA_030692905.1 Bacteroidales bacterium | reverse complement strand
TAAAATGTTCCGGTACTCTTATCAATATGCGCCGGGGTATAGTTTCCTATGAAACCACCAAATCCCGGAACGATAACACAATCGTGTCCGAATAATAATTCCCGTATAAAAGCAGTAATATCCACAACAATGATCCTAATGTTCATACAAATTTAAGAAAAAAAAGTTAACCGCAACGTATGATTCGATCCTTGTGGTCTTTTTAATTCCTTTTTTTACCCCCCAAACCCCCCAAATGGGGGGCTTTGAGATCCATCTCTTCTTCTTAGCCCCCCATTTGGGGGGATGGGGGGGGTAAATCTTTAAAAAAATATTATCTTCGTATTTCCAAATTTAAACCTTATATGAGAGAGATCCAGATGGTTGACCTGAAGGCTCAGTACGAGAAAATCGGGGCAGAAATAGATATCGCTATAAAATCGGTACTGGAATCAACTGCTTTTATTAAAGGTCCTGATGTTAAGTTATTTGAGGAAGAGCTTCAGGAATATATGGGAGTAAAATATGTGGTTTCATGCGCAAATGGAACAGATGCCCTTCAACTGGCGATGATGGCTCTTGCCCTTAAACCCGGAGATGAAGTTATTACCACAAATTTCACATTTATTGCAACAGTTGAGGTTGTTGCACTGCTTGGCCTTAAGCTCGTTATTGTTGATCCCGACCCCGGAAGTTTCAACATTTCCGTTGAAGCGGTCAGAAAAGCCATTACGCCAAAGACAAAAGCAATTGTCCCTGTTCATCTTTTTGGCCAGTGTGCCTATATGGAGAGTCTTATGGAAATTGCAAAAAAGTATAACCTTTATATAATAGAGGATGCCGCACAAGCCACTGGTGCTGATTATTTTTTCCGCGATGGCACCACAAAAAAAGCCGGGACAATCGGACATATCGGCACAACTTCTTTTTTCCCATCCAAAAATCTTGGATGTTATGGTGACGGAGGCGCCCTCTATACCAACGATGATGCTCATGCAGAAAAGCTGAGAAGCATAGCCAACCATGGTATGAAAGTCAGATATCACCACGATGATATCGGCATCAATTCAAGGCTGGATTCAATTCAGGCGGCAATCTTAAGGATCAAACTTAAGTATCTATCTCATTTCAATTCAGCAAGAAGAGTGGTTGCTGATATTTATGATGAAGCATTTGCAAAATGTCATTCATTATCAGTTCCGGAAAGAGTCAGCTATTCGTCCCACATTTTTCATCAATATACGATCAGGGTGAAGAATGGTAAAAGAGATGATCTTAAGAAGTTCCTCGAATCAAAAAAAATACCGTCAATGGTTTATTACCCGGTGCCACTTCATATGCAGGAAGCTTACAGATACTTAGGATACAGGGAGAATGATTTCCCGGTTACAACGGCCCTTTGCAAAGAGGTTCTGTCTTTGCCAATGTATCCCGACATGGAACAGGAACAGATTGATTATATTATACTTAACATTTTAACATTCTTCGGTAAATAACAATTATGGAGAAGGAATATTTTGCTCACGAAACTGCTGTCATAGATGATAGCTGCAAAATCGGAAAAGGAACAAAAATCTGGCACTTCAGCCATGTTATGACCGGTTCTGAAATCGGTGAAAACTGCAATATCGGCCAGAATGTTGTCATCTCACCCGGGGTAAAACTCGGCAGGAATGTCAAAGTCCAGAATAATGTCTCACTCTATACCGGCGTCACTTGTGAAGATGATGTATTCCTTGGACCATCAATGGTCTTTACCAACGTCATTAACCCACGGAGCGCAATTATCCGCAAAGACAGCTACTACACCACCATCGTGGAAAAGGGAGCATCCATCGGTGCAAATTCCACAATTGTGTGTGGTAATAAAATCGGAACTTATTCATTTATTGGTGCAGGCGCTGTTGTTACAAAAGACGTAAAACCTTATGCCCTTGTTGTCGGAAATCCGGCCAGACAAACCGGCTGGATGAGTGAATACGGGCATAAATTAATTTTTGACAACACAGGGATGGCCACCTGCCCTGAAAGCGGAGAGAGATACAAGCTTGAAGATGGCAAAGTTTCCAAAATAATTTAGTAGTTTTATGCGCCTTTTTAATATATGATAATGACAGAAACTCAAAAAAATTTCGGAATTATAGGTGTGGCCGGATACATTGCTGTCAGGCATCTCAAGGCAATTAAGGAAACAGGCAATAACCTCCTTGCCAGCCTCGACAGGTTTGACAGCGTCGGACGAATTGATGACTTTTTCCCGGAGAGTGATTTTTTTGTTGAGTTTGAACGTTTTGACAGACATTTTGATAAACTAAAACGAACCGGGACCAAAATTGATTATGTAAGTATCTGCTCTCCGAATTATCTTCACGATTCTCATATCAGGTTTGCCTTACGTCATCAGGCTGAAGCAATTTGCGAAAAGCCTATTGTACTCAATCCATGGAATATTGAAGCGCTGCAGGAGATTGAGAATGAGACCGGTCATAAAATCTATACTGTTCTTCAGCTTCGCCTTCACCCCAAAATAATGGAACTGCGGGAGAAGATCCGTAAGGGCCCGAAAGGGAAGATATATGATGTTGACATGTCATACATCACCAGCCGCGGAAACTGGTATTCAATATCATGGAAAGGTGATATCCAGAAATCAGGCGGTGTGGCAACAAACATCGGTATTCACTTTTTCGATATGCTGAGCTGGATCTTCGGCGACACAAAAAAAAATATTGTTCATCTCTCTGAACCCAATAAGGCTGCCGGATATCTCGAACTTGAAAATGCCAGGGTCAGATGGTTCCTCAGCATCGATAATAATGACATACCTGATCCCGTCAGGAAAACCGGTCAGAGAACATTCAGGTCAATCACTGTTGATGGAGAAGAGATTGAATTCAGCGAAGGGTTTATCAACCTGCATACACTGACATACAAAGAGATAATTGCCGGAAGGGGATTCGGGCTTAAAGAGGCAGGTCAGTCAGTAGGAATTGCATACACAATAAGAAATTCAAAACCTGTCGGACTTCAGGGAGACTATCATCCAATATTAAAAACAATATAATAATGTACAATAAGCTAATTAATAAGGAGACAAAACTTTCTGTCATCGGTCTTGGTTATGTTGGACTGCCAATCGCACTTGAGTTCGCAAAACAAATCAGTGTCATTGGCTTTGATATTAAACCTGACAGAGTTGAATTGATGAGAAAGGGCATCGATCCCAGTAATGAACTCACCTCTGAAGCGTTTAAGGATACTGATATAATTCTTACGAGTGATTCTGCTGATTTAAAAGATGCTTCATTTCATATTATCGCTGTTCCCACTCCTACCAACAGGCATAACCTGCCCGATCTGACACCGGTACTTAAAGCATCCGAAACAGTAGGAAGAGTTTTAAAAAAAGGTGATTATGTAGTCTATGAATCAACCGTTTACCCGGGGTGTACCGAGGACGATTGTATTCCTGTACTGGAGAGATATTCAGGATTAAAATGCGGTGCCGACTTTAAGGTTGGTTTCTCGCCCGAAAGAATAAATCCGGGAGATACTAATCATACCCTGACAAAAATCGTAAAGGTGACAAGCGGCTGCGATGCAGAATCGGCTGAAAATATAGCAAAAACTTACGAACTGATCATCAAGGCAGGTGTTCACAGGGCAAGCTCTATAAAGGTTGCAGAAGCAGCAAAGATCATTGAAAACACCCAGCGCGATATTAACATCGCCTTTATGAATGAACTGTCAATTATTTTTAACAGACTGGGGGTTAATACATTTGAAGTACTTGAAGCAGCAGGAACAAAATGGAATTTCCTTAAGTTCTATCCGGGTCTGGTCGGAGGTCATTGCATTGGTGTCGATCCTTATTATCTTTCATTCAAGGCAAAGGCCCTGGGCTATCACCCTCAGATAGTTGATTCTGGCAGGTTCATCAACGACAGCATGGGAAGATATATCGGGAAGCAGACTGTTAAGAAAATAATTGCGGCAGGGAAAAGTCTGAAGGGCGCCCGTGTTCTGATAATGGGTATTACATTTAAAGAAGATGTAACCGACATTCGCAATTCAAAAGTAGTGGATGTGATCGGCGAACTGGACGACTTTGGAATAACAGTTGAGGTTATTGACCCCGGAGCCGGAAAACATGAAGTAAAAGAAGAATACGGGATTGACCTGAAAGAGCATCCATCAGGCAAATACGATGCTGTGATACTGGCTGTCAGTCATAAAGAATATTTAAAACTGGATGAATCATTTTTTACTCCTTTACTGAATAAAGATGGTATTGTAGTTGATGTAAAAGGTGTGCTGCGCGGAAGAATAAAAAATCATACTTACTGGAGCCTTTAAATGAAAAAGAAAATCCTGGTAACCGGAGGAACCGGATATATCGGTTCGCATACATCGGTAGAACTTATTGAGAAGGGATCCGAAGTTGTAATAATCGATAACCTGTATAACTCGGAAGCAGAGGTTGTTGACAGGATTCATAAGATAACAGGCGTTAAGCCTGTCCTGGAAGTATTTGACCTATGCGATAAGGAAAAAGTTGACGGGTTCTTCAGTAAGAATAAAGATATCGCAGCTGTTGTTCACTTTGCTGCTTATAAAGCTGTGGGGGAGTCCGTTAATAAACCTTTGGAGTATTACCGGAATAATCTTTTATCGTTGGTCAACCTACTGGATGCGATGAAACGCTTCAGCGTTCCTGATCTGGTCTTTTCATCTTCTTGCACCGTTTACGGACAACCGGAAAAATTACCGGTGACTGAAGATGCTCCGCTACAACCGGCAACTTCTCCCTATGGAAATACCAAACAGATTGGCGAAGCAATTATCAGGGATACAACCGTTTCAGACAAAAATATCAAAGCAATTTCGCTAAGGTACTTTAATCCGATCGGAGCTCATCCTTCAGCTCTCATAGGAGAACTACCAAGAGGAGTTCCTGAAAATCTTGTACCATATATTACACAAACTGCATCCGGCTTAAGAGATGAACTCAAAGTATTCGGAGATGATTATAACACCCCTGACGGCTCATGCGTAAGGGATTACCTCCATGTTGTCGATCTCGCGAAAGCACATGTTGTTGCTGTAAAAAGGCTTATTGAAGGAAGAAACAAGACAAATTATGAAGTCTTTAACCTTGGAACAGGCAAGGGAGTTTCAGTTCTCGAGGCGATAAAATCGTTTGAACGTGTTTCAGGGATTAAACTAAAGTACAAAATAACCGGAAGAAGAGCAGGAGATATTGAAAAGATATGGGCCGATCCTTCATTTGCAAACAAAGAACTGGGCTGGAAAACGTTAAGTACTCTCGATGAAGCTATGAAAACAGCCTGGGATTGGGAAAAGAATATCCGTAATAAAAAAGGATGGAACTAATCAGTGTTAAAGGTATAAGAGTCGGAAGTCGGAAGCCGGAAGTCGGAAGACAAAACTTCGGACTTCGGTCTTCAGACTTCGGACTAATTAGTTAAAAAAAAGAATTATCATGAAGAAAACTATTCTTATAACCGGCGGTGCAGGATTTATTGGTTCTCATGTTGTAAGAAGATTCGTTAACAACTACCCCGGTTACCTTGTTGTTAATGCTGATAAACTTACTTATGCCGGGAACCTTGAAAACCTGACTGACATTGATACAAAGAAGAATTACCTCTTCGAAAAGATTGATATCGTTGATAAACAATCTGTTCTTGATCTTTTTAAAAAGTACAGCTTCGACGGAATAATTCACCTTGCTGCCGAATCGCATGTAGACCGTTCCATAACCGGTCCCGATGAATTCGTTTTTACAAATATTGTAGGTACTGTTAACCTTCTTAATGCAGCTCTTAACAGCTGGAAAAACGCACCTGAAGGGAAACTATTCTATCATATTTCAACCGATGAGGTTTACGGATCACTCGGAAAAGAGGGCCTCTTCACAGAACAAACTGCATACGACCCAAAAAGTCCTTATTCAGCATCAAAAGCAAGTTCCGACCACATGGTAAGAGCTTATAACCATACATTCGGAATTCCGGTGGTAATATCCAACTGCTCAAACAACTACGGGCCCAACCAGTTCCCCGAAAAGCTCATCCCCCTTGCAATAAACAATATTAAAAACAATAAACCTATCCCGGTATACGGGAAAGGAGAGAACATTCGTGACTGGCTGTATGTTGAAGATCATGCTTCGGCTATTGATCTTATCTTTCACCACGGCAAGGTTGGGGAAACTTATAATATCGGCGGTAATAATGAATGGAAAAATATTGATCTTATTTTGCTTCTTTGCAGGATAATGGACAAAAAAATCAACCAGTCTGCAGGCACCTCCGAAAAGCTGATAACCTACGTTAAAGATCGACCCGGACATGATCTGAGGTATGCGATTGACTCTTCGAAGTTACAGAAGGAGCTCGGATGGTCTCCGATACCTGAATTTGCTGATGGTCTTGAAAAAACCGTTGAATGGTATCTCACAAACCTGAAGTGGCTCGAAAGAGTATTGTCGGGTGATTATGGCAAGTATTACGATTTCATGTATTCAGGCAAATAGAAACTGTTGTTAATTAACCCTTTTCATCCGCTCTATCAACTCATCTCCAAGAGCTGTTTTTAGTTTTATATGCTCCTGAATTGCGGCAACAACACTGTTTGATTCAAATTCTCCCCTTACCTGCTCAAAATCAAGTTTTTTGACCTCATCTCCCCCGTCAATACCAAATCCGGTCATCGATGATAAGGTGAATTCTTTTCTTGCATCCTCATAAAGAAGATTATCCAACTCAACAACACTCTTTTTCCATCTTTCAACTATGCTTATAATATTGTCTGCTGTTAATTTATTAACAGTAATTCCGGCTTCTTCCTCAATCCTTTCACACGCCCATGTCCATTCCCAATCGTAATATGAATTGTGCATTTCCATAAACGATTCCGACAACGCTCCCACCGAATTGACCTTACCCGATTCAATGTCATCAAGAAGCTTGTCAACCTCTCTCTTAGGTGCTATCAATCCTGCAAGATCAACCCATTCGCCTTTTCCCTGCCGGCGATCCGGAGTAAGTCTTTTCCTTAACTCTTCGTTTGTTCTGAACTCAGTCTTCTCAAGCCTTTTTATTAAAGAGTTGCCAAGGAACTTATTGATGCCGGTCTGATACAGTTCAATTCCACGTTCCAGGGATGCTCCCGTTATCTGCATGTTATTGTAAGTGTATGAAGATGTTCCGGCAGGCGACTCTGCTTTAAGCTTTAGCAAAATTTCCCTGCCATCGAACATTTTCCGGATTGTATATGGGCTTAGCAGATTAAAGTTTACCTGATCGATCTTTAACGGGTCTTTCCTCCTGTCACGAAGAGGCCATTTCCGGGCATCTCTTATGGTTCCGACACTTCTGAGGTTAATACCCGGAACAAGAATGCTCTCGTCGTTACTCTCAATCAGATATGAGAATGGGAGTGAGGAAGTATCCATATTCTTATAATGACGCCCCATTACCAGTGTGAAAGGACCAATGCGTGCGGGCCATAACAGGTATGAATCGCTGGTTGTCTTGGAACCCCGCTCCATAATTCCCTGGTGAATAGGGCCCAGTTTGTACATATGGTTACTCTGGTTCGACCCGCTTCCGGCATTCATAAATGAAAAGATCCCCGCAATAAGCAGTGTTGACTTATGGTGTGTCACTGTATAAGGGCCGGCAAATATTGAACAGGCTTCACCATGATATCCGCCGCAGTTGGCAAAAAACAGTGAGTTTTCTGCTGAATAATGCTTGGCGAGTACACAACCCTGCCCGATAAAACACTTATCAATCAGTGTCGATTCCGTTACTATTGAACCTGAACAGACAATAAAATGTTCCATTATCACTCCGGGTCCGATAAAAACAGGATCAGCCTCACAGCTGTTAATCGATCCTTCATTCAGCGTCATGGTACCTTCAACATGGCTAAAGGGACCGAATCTTACATTGCGTATATTGCTGCAATTGAATACTTTTGAGTTGTGTCCGATGGTTCCGGTTGCGGAAGAATGTGATGCGGAATAATCATCGACCATCTTCTCAATAATTCTAATGGCATCACTGCGATGTCTGTAGAGGGCTATGATATATGCTTCATGGGCCGAAAGCCTGTCCCACATTTTAACTGCTCGCCCTCCTGTTTCATTAAGGACAGCAATTGATATTCCGTTTCCAAAAGAGGAAATGCCTTCGGTATGAATTTTCCCACAGTTCTTTATAACTACCTTATCTTCAATATTATAATTCGCAATATAATCGCCAATATTATTTAATATAACATTTGATCCTATCGTACAATTATGAAGTCTTGCGTTTAAAATTCCGCTTGGGATACTTACCCCTGATTCATCAATAAAGGGCTCAATGAAAACACCGAGACTGATATCGCCAGAAAAGATGACATTTATGCACCGGGAGGGATCAAATCCTTCTTTAACACTGACCCTGTCCCAGTCATCACAACTGCATCCGTTCAACTTCATAACCTCAATCTCAGGCCCGGTTATGTTCCGGTAATTTTCTTTCAGTCTCATTTTTCTTCGTCAGGTTTTTACCCCCTTTCCTGTTTCCCCCAGGGGGGAAATGATTTGTTTTGCCCCTTCCCCCGTGGGGGAAGGTCGGGATGGGGGTAATTATAATTATTTAATAATCATAATATTGAATCATTCAAGGAAAGCGAGAGTAATAGTTTTTTTTATTCGACAGTTACGGACTTTGCAAGGTTTCTTGGCTGGTCAACATTACAACCTCTTAAAACTGCAATATGATATGAGAGCAATTGAAGGGGAATTACTGCAAGCAGTCCCGATAATGCCGGGAGTGTTTCGGGAACTTCAAGAACATAGTCAGCCATTTTTCTGATTATTTCATCCCCTTCGGAGACAATGGCAATTACATTTCCTTTTCTCGCCTTTATCTCCTGTATGTTACTGATGATCTTCTCATAGGTGTCATCTTTTGTAGCAACAACAACAACAGGCATATTCTCATCAATAAGGGCAATGGGGCCATGTTTCATTTCGGCAGCAGGATAGCCCTCAGCATGGATATATGATATCTCCTTCAACTTAAGAGCTCCTTCAAGTGCGACCGGGAAGAGATATCCTCTTCCAAGGTAAAGAGCATTGTGTGTGTTTTGAAAGACTTTGGCAAGTTCAAGGGCCTGGTCATTAACTTCAAGCGCTTTCTCAATTTTTCCGGGAATTGATACCAGTTCAGTTATCAGCTCTTTGTATACTGTGTCGGAAAGAATTCCCTTCTTATGTCCGATCTTAAATGCCATCATTGCCAGCACTGTAACCTGGGTTGTAAATGCTTTTGTTGATGCAACCCCAATCTCCGGTCCGGCGTGAGTATAAACACCTGCATCCGTTTCGCGCGGAATGCTGCTGCCGACAACATTGCATATACCGATGACTTTTGCCCCTTTCTCTCTTGCAAGTTTTACAGCAGCAAGAGTATCGGCAGTTTCGCCGCTCTGGCTTATTGCGATTACAATATCTCCTTTTTTAATTATCGGATTTCTGTACCGGAATTCGGAAGCGTATTCCACCTCAACAGGAATCCGGGTGTATTCCTCAAAAATATATTCACCAAGCAGTCCTGCATGCCACGAAGTACCGCAGGCGATTATTATTATTTTTTCCGACTGGGACATTGATTCCAGAACGTTGTGAAGTCCACCGAGCATCACACCTGAGCAATCGGGCAATACTCTGCCCCTGAAGGTATCGTGAATTGCCCTGGGCTGCTCAAAAATTTCTTTCAGCATGAAATGAGCAAAACCCTCTTTGTCGATCTCACCGATCTTAAGATCCAGTTCTTTAACTTCCGGTTGAATCTTTTCATTTCTGATTGTTTTGAGGATAAGCTCATCTTTCTTAATAATGGCAATATCATCGTCATTCAGATAGATGACCCTCTGGGTATATTCGACAATAGGTGTTGCATCGGAAGCGATAAAGTTTTCTCCCTCTCCCACCCCTATAACAAGCGGACTACCCTTTTTAGCAGCAAATAGTTTGTCGGATTCCTGTGTGCAGATTATAACCAGCCCATACGCCCCTTCAACCCTGTTAAGAGCCATCGTAATTGCCTGTTCAGCTGTCAGGTCGCCTTCGAGATAAAGGTGCTCAATCAGGTTTGCAAGAACTTCGGTATCGGTCTGGCTTGTAAATATTATACCTCTGCTCTCAAGGTGCTTTTTGAGGGGTGAATAATTCTCAATAATGCCATTATGAACAACGACAAAGTTGCCTTTATATGAGATCTGAGGGTGGGCATTCAATTCGTTGGGTTCGCCATGAGTGGCCCACCGGGTGTGACCCATTCCTGTTGTACCATTAAAATTCGATTTATTAATCATCTCCTCAAGATCTTTCACCCTGCCTGCACATTTGAAGATCCTGGTCTCGCCATTCACGAGAGCCATTCCGGCAGAGTCATATCCCCGGTACTCAAGTCGTTTAAGACCATTAATGATTATTTCACGGGCTGGTTTAGAACCGATATAGCCAATAATTCCGCACATAATGAACAAGTTTTAGAACATCAGGCACGAAAGTAGCTATTTTGGTTCACAAAAACTAGAACTTGGTATAGGTTAATTCAAATTTAACCGGAGTTTTGCTGTTATTGGCCTTCAGGATGACATTCCTTGTTCCTGCCCCCTGAAACAATTCCAGTTCCGGTTTGATAACACCTGTGGCATCTTCAAGATATCCCTGGACAAAAGCAGCAATGTTGAACTTATATAAATTGGCGGTAGTGTCGATTGTCCCGTCAAAGAAACTATGATACTGATCGATATTATAGTCGGGAACATCATATTTGTATCCGCTTTTAGTTTTATACCTGAGACGCAGATTTGATGGAACTGTTGATGCTTTATAAAGATTCCCATCGAAATAGACAGGAACTGTCAGCCTCGCTTTATTAACTGCAATGTTGTCAAAAGCGGGATCGTTTTTAAGACTTTCGAGACCGGGCAATGTTATTTTTGTATATACTCCGTTAAGATATTGCAGGTATGAGAGAGTGTCCCTGTAACCATCATTTATATGTTCAATCTTTTTCCCCGCGCTGGCAGTATTAAAATTATGTGAAAATCTGTTAAAGGATGCGTTTCTGTTAATAGCATCCAGAATGAAATAGAATTCTTTCTGAACATCAACTTCATTATGCATGAATAAAACAAGATAGTTATTGTAGGCACCAAGAGTTGATGGTGGCGCAAGACTTAAAGCAACAAGCATAGGATCAGAGCTGGAGTACATCCGGAAGTAAAGCCCTTTGAAAAAGGATCTGAAATCAGGTTTTGTATTACTATGAAATAACATTGAAGTGTCGCGTGTAAGATAATTCCCGAATCTTACCGGCAGTTTTATAACAATATTGTTTACTGTATCGGATTTCAGTACAGGTAATTGAATATCTGCAACATCATATCCCGTAAGAGGCACCTGCTTGTTTGAATAATAAGCCGAATCGGTATAAATCTGTTGCGATATCTCAGAAAGTCTTAAAGTATGAGTCACGTCTGATTCTCCTTTAACATCCAGCAGATTCAGAAATAACTTCACGGAATCTATCGTGAATGGCAGGTCGTCCCACTTCTCGGCCATTCTTATCTGTGTAACAAACTCTGCTGTTGTTGTTCCAAAATAGGGATCATATATTTGTCCGAGGTAAGAAACTGAAGGATTATCTGTACGGACAGAATCATCATACATGGTATAAGACCGTATGCTTAAGGTATCAATGGATTTTATTGTAACAAAATCACTTCCCGGTAGCAGACCTTCTCCAATTTTTGTTGGCCCCTCCTCACATGAAATCATAAAAAAAGCTGCCAGTGCAAAGAGTGTCAGTCGGATAATTTTAAAGAGTTGATGAGAAACAGAAATAAATCTGCAGGGGAGTATGGAACTAAGATAATAGCTTGTCATAAAAATCATTATAGGCATCAATATATTCGGTCTCATCCTTGAATGTAAGAACCGGTTTGTTAACTGTACTAATGTATTTGGTCAATTCCTCGTTTATATCTTCACTTCCAATAATGATCCCGTCAGAATATTTAATTGCCAGTTTTGAAACATTAACAAAATCGGCGTTTTTAACCATTTTAAGATTTTCCCCATCTATCCCGTCGAAACGCAGTTTATCGGCGAATGTTGATCTAAACGGTGTATTGAAATCATTATTGTAAACAGAATAGATTATTTTGTAATTATGAAACAGGGGATCATCATTGTAGATACTCCTGAGATAAACCGGGACCAGGGCTGACATCCATCCGTGGCAATGAACAATATCAGGAGCCCATCGCAGTTTCTTAACCGTTTCAATTACGCCACGGGCAAAGAATAAAGCTCTTTCATCATTATCTTCAAATTCGCGTCCCGAAGCGTCGCTTATAATATATTTTCTCAGGAAATAATCGTCATTATCAATAAAATAGACCTGCATCCGGGCCGATTGTATTGATGCAACTTTAATTATAAGCGGATGATCGGTATCGTCGATAATAAGATTCATACCGGAAAGCCGGATAACTTCATGAAGCTGATTTCTTCGCTCGTTAATACAGCCATACCTTGGCATGAAAGTCCGGATCTCTTTGCCCTTTTCCTGAATGCCTTGCGGGAGAAATCTTCCGATCTTCGATAACT
>JAUYBT010000034.1 GCA_030692905.1 Bacteroidales bacterium | reverse complement strand
TTAATCGTTCATTATTAATCATTCCTGATACTCATTACCAATTATTATATGATTATTAGATTCTGACTTTATATCTTTGTATTGGAAATATAATTTTTTGCGATCTTTGCCGGTAAATTTTTACAATTTAACAGATAGCTATATGGAAAGACTATTCTCTCTTACTCTGATACTTATTCTCTCTGCCGGTTTAATTATCAGCTGCAAAAAGGATAAGGGAGAGCCTCCGGTTTTGCCTTCACAGGAATCTATGATAATTGATTTCAGCAATTTTTCAACGCCGAAAAAGTCCGCAGATCTGTTATCTGACCAGAAAGGCACTGAAAATAGCAACTGGGAATTTGCTGCAGGAGTTGCAGTGGTTTGGAAACTGATCATAAATACAACTCTCATTGTTCCGGTTACATCTTTTAAACTGGCTGTTGACCAGGATCCGGTATTTCTATCTGAAAAAACATGGCAATGGAGCTATAATTTCAGTGTTGCAAGTGTTGCTTACAAAGCAAGGCTTACAGGGCAGATCAGAACCAGTGATGTTTTATGGAAAATGTATATAACCAAAGAAGGGACTGGCGGTTTTGCAGAGTTTGTCTGGTTTGAAGGAACATCCAAACCTGACGGGACAGACGGACGATGGATACTCAATCAAAGTTCCCAATCTCCTCAAGCCATGCTTCAGATTGACTGGACAAAAACCGGCACTTCAATTGGTAGTGTAAAATATACACTTGTAAAAGATGACTCTTATAAAAATAACTATATTGAATACGGATTAACAACCAGCACAATGAACGCCTATTATACCATTCAATACTTCAATGGGGTGAGGCTTTCAGATGTTTATGTTGAATGGAATACAACAACCCATAATGGCAGAGTGAAATGTCTTGATTACCTGGGAGACAGTAACTGGTATTGCTGGGATTCAAATAAGATAAATATTAAATGTCTCTAAACAACAGATGATCATATTATTAAATCCTTTAGTCAGAAGTCGGAAGTCGGAAGTTCATGACTGTAATCTTTTCTTCGGACTTCGGACTTCCGTCTGATTCGTAACAGGTAATCAATTTTTTTACTATTTTGTGCCCCTGAATTTTAACCAGGCCAAAATGCCATTAGGAAAAAAATCCGTTCTGTTAATACTGCTGATCCTGTTTGTTGACCAGGTTCTGAAAATCTGGGTCAAAACCCATATGGAAATCGGACAGGAAATACATCTGTTCGGTAACTGGGGCATTCTTCATTTCATAGAAAATAACGGAATGGCCTTCGGGATGGAGATGGGAGGAAAAGCTGGCAAGTTCATTTTAAGCATCTTCAGAATTATTGCAATTTTAGGTATTGGCTGGTTTCTTTCTTCCCTTATTAACAAAAAGGCAACCCTCGGTCTGATTCTTGCGGTCAGCGCCATTCTGGCCGGAGCTATCGGTAATCTCATCGACAGTACATTTTATGGTATTATCTTCAGCGAAAGCTTTAATCAGCCCGCTGTGTTGTTTCCTCCGGAAGGCGGATATTCTTCTTTCCTGCATGGAAAAGTAGTTGATATGTTCTACTTCCCTGTAATAAACACACACTGGCCTGATTGGTCACCAATTAAGCCGGGGGAATCATTTGTGTTTTTCAGACCGGTTTTTAATATTGCTGATTCAGCAATAACCTGTGGGGTAATATTAATAATATTATTTCAGAAGAGAATGTTCAGGGATCTTTCCTGATCCCTTTAATGCTGAATAGAAATCTGGTTCTATTGCTGGCAACAACTGCTGACACAGTCCAATACTGTTTTCAGGTTTTCGTGCTTCAGAAAGTACCAGGTATTCTTTCCTTCCCTTTTTGAAGCCAACACTCCCCTGTCCTTCAGAATTCCAAGATGATGCGATGCCGTTGATTGTTCTATTCCGAGTTGCTTATGAATTTCAGTAACCGTTCTTTTTCCTCCGTCTTCCAGACACCCTATAATTGATATACGAATCGGATGTGCTATTGCTTTCAGCATATTTGCCGCTCTCTCAAGACTTTCCGGATTAAGCTCTTTAAATTCCATTCTTTACACATTTCGTTGGGCAAATATATATAAATATGTTGATATGTTGAATGTTGACCTTAATATGTAGGAAATCAACCAATAGTTTATCTTGAACTACTGATTTTACTATATTTGAACGAAATAAATTATTATGCCCGTTCTCTCTAGAATAAAAAGACCCGTTAAAAAGGAGATGGCCGAATTTGAAGCCTACTTCAGCAAAACTATGCGTAGTGAGATTCCTTTATTAAATATAATCCTTAACTATATTCTTCGTCGTAAGGGAAAACAGATGAGGCCTTTGCTGGTCTTTCTTACAGCGAGACTTAATGGAGTAATAGCAGAATCAACTTTTGTTGCTGCTACGTTTATTGAGCTTCTTCATACTGCATCTCTGGTTCACGATGATGTGGTTGACGATGCACATGAAAGACGCGGAGCTCTATCTATAAACGCCCTTTGGAATTCTAAAATTGCGGTACTGGTCGGTGATTATATGCTATCTAAAGGAATGCTGATAAGTGTTGAAAAGAATCGTTTCGACATGCTTGAAATTGTCTCGGAGGCAGTAAAATCAATGAGCGAAGGTGAGTTACTTCAATTACAAAAGGCCAGAAAACTAAATATCACGGAGGAAGATTATTTTAAGATCATAAGCCGCAAAACGGCTGCATTAGTTTCTGCCTGCACGGCCTGTGGAGCAAGATCTGTAACAGATGATCCTGAGACAATCCGGTTAATGAAAGACTTTGGAGAAAACATTGGTATTGCCTTCCAGATCAGAGATGATCTTCTTGATTATGAAGGAACCGGATTAACCGGAAAAACAGTCGGAAACGATATAAAAGAAAAAAAGATAACACTTCCTTTAATATACGCACTGGAGCAATCAGCAAGCTCAAAAAAAAGACATATTCTTGGTGTTGTGAAAAACAGGAAAAAAACGAAAACTGATATTAACAAAGTAATCAGCTTTGTTTCAGATAATGGAGGAATGGAATATGCCGAACTTAAAATGAATCAGTATCGGGATAAGGCTCTTGCAATACTTGATTCTTACCCCGATTCCGATGTTAAAGACTCCCTTAAGGAGTTCGTTTATTACACGACATCACGGAAAAAATAGGCACTTCTTTGCGGTTCCGGAAAATCAGAAAACCACCTAAAAGAGCGCCCACTAAAGCAAGCACCATAAGGTACCCGGTGCGGTCTTCGGGCTTTTTCATGATGATCTGTTATTAGTTTAACCTCAACACCAAGTAAATTAAAATAAATGTTAGTTGTTTTTTTATTGTATTTTTAAGTCTTAATACTTACTGAACTATTAGAATTCAAATTATTATTTTTGATTCTCAATGACAGAAACTAATCATCAATACAGTCTTGAATTTGTTGTACGGGATTACGAATGCGATCTTCAGGGCGTAGTAAATAATGCTAATTATCAACACTACCTTGAACATGCAAGACATGAGTTTCTGATTTCAAAAGGAGTTAGTTTCGTTCAGCTTCACGAGGAGGGTATTGATCTTATTGTTACTAAAGTTGAAATTGATTATAAATATCCCCTTAAAAGCCGGGATAAATTTATTGTCAGACTGAATATTCAAAGAGAAGGAAATGCGAGGCTGGTTTTCAATCAGGATATCTACAGGATGCCTGATGAAAAGCATGTTGTCCATGCAAAAGTAATCGGCGTGGCAACTAAGAAAGGTCGACCTGTACCTCCCGGAAAACTTATTGAACAGTTAGGATTGGAATAAGAAAATTGATAAATATTGTATAATTTTAAAACTTATGGGAAAAAATAAACTGACCCGAAGGCAATTCATCACGACAACTTTAACGGCAGGTGTAGGAACTGTTTTGCTTGGAAAAGCCGTATTTGCTTTACCAGGCAATTCATCAGGTATGCCTACTGATCCTTTTCAGATTGTCAGACTTGGTAAGTCGGGATTAAAATCAACCCTTCTCGGAATGGGAACCGGCTTCAGTGGCGGAAACCGTTCCTCAAATATCACGCGGGCCGGTGTTGCCGAATTGCTTATTCGTCAAGCATATGAAAAAGGAATTCGCTTTTTTGATTGCGCCGACAGCTATGGAACTCATCCTTTTACTGCTGCTGCCCTTAAAGGCATACCCCGGGAGACTTATACTCTGAGCTCCAAAATCTGGGTCAGCCAGGGAGGTATCCCGGAACCCGATCGTCCAGATGCCGATGTAGTTGTTGATCGGTTCCGTAAAGAGCTTAATACCGACTATCTTGATCTGGTACAGATTCATTGCATGACTGATCCCCAATGGACCGACAAGCAGAAAAAGCAGATGGACATCCTTGAAAACCTGAAGGCTAAAAAGATAATCCGTGCTCATGGTGTTTCTGTTCACTCTCTCGAAGCGATGGAAGCATGTGTTGAAAGCCATTGGGTTGACGTTATTCATGTTCGTGTTAATCCTTTTGGGGAAGCAATGGATAAAAAGGACCCCGCACTGGTGATTCCGGTAATTGAAAAACTCCATAAGGCAGGGAAGGGCGTAATTGGCATGAAGCTTATAGGCAACGGTAAATTCAGAAATGACTCCGATAAAATAGATGAATCACTGAAATATGTTCTCGGTCTGGGAACTGTCGACATGATTATCGTAGGATTTGAATTACCCGAACAGATTGACAACTATATCGGAAGGGTTAAAAATGCCCTTAAGTCAAAGCAATAGTGTTATTTAATTAACAGACTGATTTACAAATAATAACTTATGAACTTTAATAAATTTATTATTGCATTACCAGCGATATTCATTGGTTTTGCCTTTATTCAAAAAGAGAATAAAAAAGAGATTATACAACCTGGTGCACAACTTGAAAAACTGGCTGATGGATTCCTGTTTACCGAAGGTCCTTCTTCTGACGCAAAAGGAAATGTCTATTTCACCGATCAGCCCAACAACAGGATAATGGTCTGGAGTGTTAACGGAGAGCTCTCCACCTTTATGCAGCCATGTGGCCGTTCAAATGGTCTCTCTTTTGACAAAGAGGGATATCTGTGGGCCTGTGCCGATGAAAAAAATGAGCTCTGGCGAATTGCTCCCGATAAAAATGTGAGTATTGTACCATCAAAATACCAGGATAAACAACTTAACGGTCCAAATGATTTGTGGATTACCCGTAACGGAGGAGTCTATTTTACCGACCCTTACTATAAACGATCCTGGTGGAACCACACATCCATGCCGCAGGATTGCCAGGCTGTATATTATATTGGCCCCGACCACAAAACAGTGATTCGGGTAGTTGATGATCTTGTTCAACCAAATGGCATTGTGGGTACTCCTGATGGAAAAACTCTTTTTGTTGCTGACATCGGAGGAAAAAAGACCTGGTCATATACTATTAATAAGGATGGTAGCCTGAGCAATAAAATTCTCTTCTGTGAAATGGGTTCCGATGGAATGACGATAGATGTTAAAGGTAATATTTACCTTACCGGCAAAGGGGTAACTATCTTTGACAAGAATGGTAAACAAATCGGAAATATTGCAGTTCCTGAGAGCTGGACAGCTAATGTCTGTTTTGGTGATCCTGATATGAAGAGTCTCTTTATCACGGCCAGTAAAGGGCTTTACCGGATAAGAATGAAGATAAAAGGAACAAGGGGATAAATGGCTATGGAAGGAACCCGCAGAGCTGATGTTAAGCCAGGTATTGCAGTTATGGTAGAATTAGCTGAAGATAAACGCACAGGCCGTCTTACCGGAGGAAGAGTAAAAGAAGTCCTGACTTCCTCTCCAAATCATCCCCATGGAATTAAAGTTATGCTTGAAAATGGTCTGGTTGGAAGAATTAAGCAGATAATCTGATTTTTCCTGATTTACAAACAATCGGAAATTTATTTAAATATCCCGGGAATGTGAGAATTCTGAAGAGCTCATTTCAAAAAAAATATTCAATAAAAAATACTCTTAAAGTTATTGTCTTCAGTCTTCAGTCTTCAGTCTTCGGACTTCGGACTTCGGACTTCGGACTTCGGACTTCCAAAGGATTAATACCAATTTTCTGATCCGATTCAATTTTTTTGTTTAACTTGAGTACGATTTGTGAACGGTTATAGTCAGGCAAAAAGCATTGTATTAACATATTTCAGCGTATTTACCACAATGCGTTTATGTGACTGACGGGGCATTGCTTTAATCAGATTAAAATTTTATCTTTGGTTATCTATATTTTGCTCGCTGCATAATATGAAAAATGTGATAGTTGAAAGGGCAATTCACGATGGTGAAAGTCGTGTTGCTCTCAGATTCCCCTACGACACTGAATTGATCTCAGTGGTTAAAGGATTTCCGGGTGCCAGGTGGAGCAATAAAATGAAGTGCTGGCATATTCCTGATAGTTCTGATGCCATCACATTGCTGCT
>JAUYBT010000236.1 GCA_030692905.1 Bacteroidales bacterium | reverse complement strand
GTCTCAAGTTTCCTGGCTACAACTATCTCTGCAATCATCTCAGTTACATTGGCTCCAATCATGTGTGCTCCAAGTAGTTCGCCATAAGTTGCATCAAAAATAAGTTTGACAAAACCATCTTTTGCACCTGACGCATTTGCTTTACCGGAGGCAGTAAACGGGAATTTCCCCACTTTGATTTCATAACCGGCTTCCCTGGCAGCTGACTCTGTAAGTCCGCATGATGCTATCTCGGGATTGGTGTAGGTACAGGCAGGAATATTCTTGTAATCAAGAGGCTCAACTTCCACTCCTGCTATCTTTTCGACACATATTATACCCTCTGCTGAGGCCACATGGGCAAGAGCCGGTCCATGAACAATATCGCCGATAGCAAAGACGCCCGTAACCGATGTCCGGTAATAATTATCGATAACGACTTTCTCCTTTTCAGTTTTAATACTTGCCTTTTCAAGTCCTATATCCTCAATATTTGTCGTAACTCCAACTGCCGAAAAAACAATATCTGTTTCAACTATCTCTATCCCCCTCGGTGTTTTTACAGTAACTACGCACTTTTCTTTTGAGGTATCAACTGACTCGACTGAGGAATCAGTCATTATCTTCATCTTCATTTTTTTAAACGACCTCTCGAGTTGTTTTGATACCTCCTCATCTTCATTTGGAACGATCCTTGGGAGAAATTCCACCAGGGTTACACTTGTTCCGATTGACTGATAAAAATTTGCAAATTCACTTCCAATGGCTCCCGATCCTACAACAACCATCGATCCAGGTTGTTTTTCAAGAGTCATTGCCTCACGGTAACCGATTATCTTCTTACCGTCTTGCATAAGATTGAACAGCTCCTTAGACCTGGCACCTGTTGCAAGAATTATATTCTTTGTAGAATATTTTTTTTTATTCCCCTCCGGATCCTCCACCTCAACATTATTGTTTCCTGCAAGGCGGCCATATCCTTTTATAAGTACTATATTATTTTTTTTGAAAAGGAACTGGATCCCTTTGCTCATGCCGTCCGCAACGTTTCTGCTTCTGGCAATAATCGCATTAAAATCCGGTTTCACTTCCCCTGAAATTGAAATTCCGTAGTCTGATGCATGAGTCAGGTAATCAAATACCTGGGCGCTCTTTAAAAGAGATTTTGTGGGGATACAACCCCAGTTAAGACAGATACCACCCAGTTCAGCTCTCTCAACAACCGCCACTTTCATTTTCAATTGTGATGCCCTTATTGCTGCAACATAGCCGCCGGGTCCACTACCTATTATGATAAGATCGTAATCCATTGTGTTTGTAGTATATATTATAAAAACTCTGTAATTTATATTAAGTGCCTAAAGTTGGGAGTACTTAGAGTGCCTAAAGTTAGAATTTGATAATTTCTTTATTAAATGATTCATTCCTTTTGCCACAACCCAGATTATCACCAGAGTAAAGATTATGGTTGCTCCAACAGGTATACCTGCAAAATATGAGATAGCATAACCGGTTGCGGTGCCAACAAATCCAGCAAGAATCGACCATATAACTATTTTAAAATAGACCTTGGTGAATAACATGGCAATGTTTGGAGGAATAGTAAGCAACGAGATGACCAGAACCACACCGGCCATCCGGATATTCAAAACTATTGTAAGGGCTATCAACGATGTGGTAATATATTTAAATATATCTACATATGACGAATATGTTCTCGCAAATACCTCATCGAAAGAAATATAGAGTATAGTCCGGTAAAATATACCGAAGTAGAAGATCAATATTACTGACATTATTCCCAATGCCATAATATCAGCGTTTGTAACAGTCAGGATGCTCCCGAAAAGATAACTCATAAGGTTTGGTGTATATCCCGGAGTAAGGTAAATGAAGATAATTCCAATTGCCATGCCGAATGCCCATAATATACCTATGGCCGAGTCTTCTCTTATCTTATGTTTAACAGAAAGATACTCAACCCCCAGGGCTGACATGATACCAAAGACAGCAGCACCGATAACAGGATTGATCCCTGCAAAATATCCGATACCAATACCCCCAAATGAGGCATGTGTTATACCCCCGCTGAGGAATACCATCCGTTTGGAAACAATATATGTTCCTGCTAATCCGGCAGTTATACTCGCAAATATTGCTCCCAGAAGTCCTTTAACTATAAATTCGTATTGAAAAATATTGGTTTCCACTATTTATGGTATTTCAGTACAGTATGGGGAACATCTCCGTGCGTAACAAGTTGAATCGGACATCCATAAGCAAGCAAATCATCGTTTGTGATCTCGTGTGAGGGATGATAATGCAGACTCCTGTTTACACAGGCAAACGATTTAATATGTGATGAAATGGTTCCGACATCGTGAGAAACCATCAGGATAGCCATACGCTTATTGAGGTCCCTCAGCTTTTCATAAAAATCATTTTCAAAAGTTGTGTCAACAAAATTACCAGGCTCGTCAAGTAAAAGCAATCTGGGATCCCCTATGATAGCACGACCCAGGAAAACCCTTTGCATTTGCCCACCTGACAATTCGTTTAATGTTGATCCGGCCATCTCCGACAAACCCAGTTCATCAATCACCATTCCTGCTTTTTTCTTGTCGGAAGATGACATTCTTGAGATGATTCCCTTTTGTATCATGAGACCTGAAAGAACAATATCCGTAACTGTAACCGGATAATTAATATCTCCTGTTGACATCTGAGGAAGATAACCGATGCTTTTCCCGTCTAAAAGGTCGTTATTGAAAACTATACTCCCTTTTACCGGTTTGAGCAATCCAAGGATTATTTTTAAAAGTGTTGTTTTTCCTCCTCCGTTTGGACCGATAACACCTATAAAATCATTTTCACTAACCCTGAAATCCACATCCTGCAACACAATGTTCACACCATAAGAAGCTGACAAAGAATGCATTTCAAACAAATGGGCCATAACTTCTGATTATTTCGAACTTTCGGTTAAACTGTTATGCAGTGCATTAATAATATCCATAGTTGCCTTCTGCCACTCTTCCGACAAAGGATCAATAATTTTTACTTCAGCTCCGATTTCGTCCGCAATAGCTTTCGCATTTTTGGTATCATATTCCCTCTGAACAAAAATTATTTTCAGGCCATCTTCCCTGGCACGGTCAATAAGTTCTTTCAACCTTGACGGAGGAGGTTCTTTGCCCTCATATTCTACAGGAATCTCCTCAAGACCATAATCCCTTGCAAGGTAACCCAGGTTGGGATGAAATATCATAAAAGACCTGTTCTTCATACCCGAAAAAAGCTCCAGAGCCTTATTATCCACCCCCTGAATTTTTGAAATAAGACTATCATAATTTACCTCGTATTTCTGTTTTTGCGACGGATTAAGCTCACATAAGAACTCCTTGACAGAAGTGGCCATTATCAAAGCACATTTTGGAGATACCCAATAATGGGGATCTGCACCTTCAACATGATCTCCTTCATGATGGTGACCGGAAACCAGAGGATCAATTTTATCACCTAATGATAACCTCTTCATTGTCTTGTTTGTCTCATAAAACCGGTCAAGCCAAGTCATTTCAAAACCAAGGTAACCATTGCTTATATAGGCAACAGACCTTCTGAGTTTGTTAATTTGTTCCGGAAACGGTTCGTAAATATGCGGATTTGCCCCGGCAGGAACCATGACGTTTACTTTAAAATCATCGCCCGCAATCTCTTCGACAAAGTATTTAAAAGGAGCTATACTTACAGTAATAATCCTTTCCCCGGTATCAGCACGTTGTCGTCCGCATGAAATAATAAAAACAACTATCAGAAAACAGAAAATTTTTCTCATAAAACAGAAAATTCAATGTTGGTTACAAATTTAACATATAACAGAACAAATGATTTAAGTGTTGTAAATAAAATAATATAAGCTATTTTTGAAAACGATTTAACAGAAAATCCATTTTCTGCCGGATGAAGAATAAAGGAGAAACTTCGGACTTCGGACTTCGGACTTCCAACTGATTAGTTACATAAAAACAAATAAATATATGATGCAAATACTTTTGAGATTTTTATTTCTGCCAACAGTTTTATGCATTGGTTATTTACATCTTTCTGCTCAGAATCAGTATAGTAACTTCAAGACAATGTCGCAGAATATTGATGCATTAAGCAGGGAATACCCTTCAATTTGCACTATCAAGTCGCTTGTTAAAACCGCCGGAGGAAAAGATATCTGGGTTCTGACCATTGGGACAGGAAACAAGGATAGTAAGCCCGGAATCGCTGTATTCGGAGGTGTGGAGGAAAATCATCTGCTTGGAAAAGAACTGGCTTTGGGATTCGCCGTTTCGCTGCTTGAAGAGTCTTCTTCCTCAGAACTAAAAGGACTCCTCGATAAAATTACTTTTTATGTTTTTCCTGATGTCAGCCCCGATGCAACGGAACAATTCTTTTCTGATCTGAAATATGAAAGAACTGTTAATGCCCGGTCAACTGATGATGACAGGGATTTTGTTTTTGATGAAGACCCGTATGAAGACCTGAACAAGGATGGATATATAACTCTCATTCGTGTTAAGGATCCTTCAGGAAAATTCACAGAAAGCGATGAAGATAAGAGAGTTATGGTAATGGCAGATCTTTCAAAAGGGCAATCAGGCAGTTACCTGATTTACTCTGAAGGTATTGATAATGACAAAGATGACAGTTTTAATGAAGATGGTGCCGGGGGAGTTAACTTTAACCGCAATTTTACATTCAATTATGAAGAGTTTGGTTTAAATGCCGGGATGTATCCTATGTCAGAACCAGAAACTAAGGCTGTAGCTGATTTTCTCTTCGACAGATTTAATATTTATGCAGTTTTTATATTTGGTCCGCAGGATAACCTTGGACAACCAATGAAAGCATCGGAAAGACAGGGAGCCGCTACGCCCTCGGGAATTGGCCAGGGAACGGGGCAGGGAATGCGTCAGGGAATGGGACGCGGACAGGGAATGGAGCGGGGAGATAGAAAAATAACATCGATAATGAGAACAGATGAAACAATTAATAAGCTTGTTTCCGATAAGTATCATGAGATAACCGGAGCAAAAGGAGCTCCTGTAACAAAAACAACCCTTGGAAATTTCATGGAATGGGCATATTTTCACTATGGAAGATATAGTTTCAGTACACCTGCATGGTGGTTCCCTGTCGAAAAAGGGAAAAGCACCGAGGTTGCCTTCCTGAAATTTGCCGAAAAAAATAAAATTAATGATGTCTTTGTTCCGTGGACTGAAATTAAACATCCTGATTTTCCCGGCAAAAAAACTGAAGTGGGAAGCATTAAACCTTTTGCATTAATTAACCCTCCTGCTGATACACTTAGCGATCTGATTACTAAAAACTACAAATTCATTACTGCAATTGCAGCTATGCATCCTGAGCTCGAATTTCTTGATATTAAGACTGAAAATGCAGGTGAAAATATTTTCAGGATTTCCCTTAAGCTGCATAATAAAGGGATCTTCTCAACCTGCGCTGAAATTGGTAAAAACAACATGTGGACGCGTATAATGCGGATATCTCTTGAACCAGTTGTTGGTCAGAGTTTTCTGAGCGGACAAAAAGTTCAGAGGATTGACCCGCTTGAGGGTGATCAGTCGGCCGAATTTAACTGGCTGATAAACGGTAAAGGATCAGTAAAAGTAACTGCTGGCGCCCTGAATGTCGGGATTATAAATACAACAATCGAACTTAAGTAAAAACAATTGAAAAATCCAGCAATGAAAAAGATATTCTCATTCATAATTATCGCTTCACTTCTTTTGCTCCTGGCAATTCCCGGGACTGCACAAAATGAAGATCTGTTTTTCGGAGCAGCAGGATCTCCCGCCAATCCCAAAGTACAGGCCTCATGGAACAAGTATTACACATATCAGGGAGTAGTTGACCTTTGCACGCGCCTTGCCAAAGCATATCCCGATCTTGTAACAATGGAATCGGCAGGCAAATCCTACCAGGGGCGCGATATTATTGTCCTTACGATCTCGGATAAGAAAATTCAGAATCCTGATAATAAACCCGGTTTCTGGATTGACGGAAATATCCATTCTATTGAAATGCAGGGAACTGAAATGGCCCTTTACACTGCCTGGTATCTCTGTGAAATGTATAACGATAATGCCTTTATTAAGCAATTGCTGAAGGATAAAACTTTCTATATCTCGCCTACTATCAATCCCGATGCCAGGGAGTATTTTACTTCGATAGGTGTTCCTCCAAGATCAGGTCTTGTTCCCAGGGATAATGACCGTGATGGTCTGTTAGATGAAGACGGATACGATGACCTCAACAATGACAAGAATATCAATCAGATGAGAAGAAAAAATCCGGAAGGCCAGTATAACATTGACCCGAAAGATCCCCGACGTATGGTTCGGGTTGCACCAGGCGAAAAAGGAGATTACGAATTGCTGGGTCTTGAAGGTATCGACAATGACGGTGACGGTCTTATTAATGAGGACGGACCAGGTG
This sequence comes from Bacteroidales bacterium, assembly GCA_030692905.1. Classification (GTDB taxonomy): domain Bacteria; phylum Bacteroidota; class Bacteroidia; order Bacteroidales; family VadinHA17; genus LD21. The sequence goes on along the minus strand of JAUYBT010000236.1, from coordinate 912 downwards.
GTTATGATGGTAACCGTGACTGGGGTTTTAACTGGGAGCCAAATTATGTTCAGAGCGGAGCTGATAAATACCCATTCTCATTTCCCGAAAACCAGGCAATCCGCGATTTTACCCTTAAACACAGGAATATCACAGGGTCACAATCATTCCATAACTCAGGAGGCATGATCCTCAGAGGACCATCTATTCAAGGGGGTGGCGCCGAAGCATATAGCCGTTCAGATGATGCCGTAATAAATGCTATCGGCAAAAAAGGAGAATTAATTATTCCGGGGTATAAGCTTCTGACCATCTGGAAAGATATGTACATTGTTTATGGTGGAGAACTTGACTGGTGGCATGGAGAAATGGGATGCTTTGTCTATTCCAATGAACTTTGGAACCCCTATCTTATGTTCTATGATACCACAAATACCGATCAGTATGAATTTGAAAAGCTCCTGCTGTTTGAAGATTCCTTCATCCCCTGGCAGAAGGTTACACATCCTGTTTACGGGGAAATTGAGATAGGAGGTTTCAGTAAGAACTTCGGCAGGCTGCATCCCGGATTCCTCATTGAAACAGATGCTCACCGTAATGCTGCTTTCTGCATCTATAATGCATACCAGTCTCCTAAACTGGAAGTTAGTGATATTAAGGTAAAAAAACTTTCCGGAGGACTAAAAGAGGTTACAGCCACAATTGAAAACAAGAGAATGCTTCCAACCCATTCAGCCAGCAATCTGAAGTTTAAAATTGATCCTCCTGATTATGTCTATCTCGATGGTGGAACTGTGATTGCAGGAATGATTGTACAGAACAAAGACATGAATATAAATGAAGAACAGAAGAAGAATCCACAACGCTTGGAGGTATCAAATATTGCTGGTTATCAACGTGTTGATCTGAAATGGATTGTAAAAGATGGAAACA
>JAUYBT010000135.1 GCA_030692905.1 Bacteroidales bacterium | reverse complement strand
ATACATTTATTATAAGTGGAAACAGAACATTAGTAGCGAACTATGCTAATATACTGTATACAGTAACGTTATCAGCAAATCCGTTAGCAGGGGGAACACCATCCGGAGGCGGCACATTTAATTATGGCAATTCAGTAACGGTTAAAGCGAACCCGGCTGTTGGATACACATTTACGAAATGGACGGAGATCGGAACTATCGTATCGACAACTGCTGAATATACATTTACAATAAGTGTAAACAGAATATTAGTAGCGAACTATACTATAAATAATTACACATTAAATGTAACAGCAAACAACGGAACTGTTGTAAAAAATCCGAATCAGGCAACGTATAATTATGGAACTACGGTAACGCTTACTCCAACGCCAAATACAGGTTATACATTTACATCGTGGAGTGGAGATGCTACTGGCTCTGCAAATCCATTAACAGTTACCATGGATGCGAATAAAAATATCACCGCGAACTTTACTTTAAACACTTACTCATTAAATGTAGTAGCTCTCAACGGTGTTGTTGTAAAAAATCCGGATCAGACAGCGTATGATCATGGAACTACAGTAACGCTTACTGCAACGGCAAATTCAGGTTATACATTTACGGGCTGGAGTGGAGATGCTGCGGGCACAATAAGTCCAACATCAGTTCTCATGAATGCGAATAAAAATATCACCGCTAACTATACTCTGATATCCGCTGTTTGTCCTACAATAGTAGATTTAGGAACATCTGGCAATTATGTTATATTAACAAAAGCAGGAATCTCAACTACGGGTGTTACTTCAGTTACAGGTAATATGGGAGTAAGTCCTATAACATCGACTGCAATAACCGGATTTGGGTTAATCCTTCCGGCTGGAGGTGCATTTTCTACTTCAAGTTTAGTAACTGGAAATATATATGCACCTGATTATGCGTCTCCGACTCCTGCTAATCTAACCACAGCAGTAGGTAACATGGAAACTGCATATACTACAGCAAATGGATTAGTAGTTCCAGCACCTACTACTGAATTATTGGCTGGAAACCTTAATGGCCAAACTTTAACTAAAGGTATATATAAATGGGGTACAGGAGTTTCAATAACAAACGGTATTACATTAGATGGTGGTGGTGACGCATGTGCTACATGGATATTCCAGATTGCCGAAGACCTTACGGTAGCAAATGGTGCTATTATCAGTTTAACAAATGGAGCAGACGCCAAAAACATTTTCTGGGTAGTAGCCGGTTCAAAAGCTGCTCTTGGAACAACCGTTGATTTCAGTGGAAATATCTTATGTAAAACTTTGATTTCCCTGAATACCGGTGCTAAAGTTACGGGTAGATTATTGGCACAGACAGAAGTTACATTAATCGCCAGTACTGTTGTTCTACCATAATAAAATCAAGTTTATCCCCCTTCGGGGGGATTTACTTAAGCTAAAATAAACATAATCAATAAGCCGTAAATAATAAAAAAAATGAAAGCTAAAACAAATTTTAAAAAGGGATCACGCATGGCGTGGTACCATTATACCCTGCACATTAAAAGTCTTATTTTAAGTGCTTTTATTTTGACAGGTATTCAGACGACCCTTCAGGCGCAGGAGATTCAGTTCACGAAACCATCATGGTGGTTTGGCGCAGCGGCCGGTGCAAATTTTAATTACTATAGCGGCAGCACTCAGGAAGTGTATTCAGATTTTACCGCTCCCGCTGCTTTTCATAATGGCTATGGTCTGGGGCTTTATCTTGCACCCCTTCTGGAGTTTCATCGTCCTGATTCAAGATTAGGTTTCATGCTGCAGGCAGGATATGACAGCCGCAAAGGTTCGTTCAAACGGGTATGGACCCCTTGTGACTGCCTGGCTGATTTATTCGTTGACCTTAGCTATATTACAGTGGAGCCGAGCTTGCGCCTGGCCCCATTCAAATCTAATTTTTATTTGTATGGCGGCCCACGGTTTGCTTTCAATATGGCAAAATCATTCACTTACGAGATAGGGATCAATCCCGATTATCCTGATCAGGAGGCTAACCCTGATGTGACCGGGGATTTTAGCAAAATGAACAAGTCAATATTCTCAATGCAAATCGGAGCAGGATACGATATTCCGCTCTCATCACAGAACAAGCAGAAGCAAACTGTACTCTCTCCTTTTGTTTCTTTTCAACCTTATTTTGGTCAGAACCCACGTTCAATAGAAACATGGAATGTGACCACTTTGAGAGTAGGCGCTGCCCTTAAGTTTGGGCGTGGCCATAAAATTTCAGCACCGGCAAAGGCTGTAGTAATAGCACCGGTAATAGTAGTAGTACCAGATCCTGAAGTTAAGTTTTCTGTTATCTCTCCCACGAATATTCCGGTCGCGCGCAGGGTAAGGGAAACATTCCCGATTCGTAACTACGTGTTTTTCGATTTAGGATCAACTGAGATACCCGATCGTTATGTGTTGATCACGAAAGATCAGGTGAAAGACTTTAGAGAAGACCGGCTGGAAGTGTTTACACCTAAACGTCTGTCAGGTCGTTCAGCACGACAAATGACTGTCTATTATAATGTTCTGAACATCCTCGGTGACCGTATGGGGAGAAATCCTTCGGCAATTGTCAGGTTGACCGGAGCGTCAATGGAAGGCCCGGAAGACGGAATGGCAATGGCAGAGTCGGTCAAGCGATACCTTGTAGGTGTATTTGGAATTGATGCTTCGAAGATCAATACCGAAGGTCGGATTAAACCCAGAATCCCATCTGAACAGCCGGGTGGCACACTCGAGCTAGACCTCCTTCGTGAGGGAGACCACAGAGTGTCTATCTGGAGCGAGTCGCCAGCCATACTGATGGAGTACCAGACCGGTCCAGATGCCCCGCTGAAGCCGGTGGAAATCGTTGCCGTGCAGGAAGCACCGCTTGACAGCTATGTTACTTTCAATGTTGAGGGAGCAAAAGAATCGTTCTCATCATGGTCGTTGGAAGTGAGGGATGAAAAAGGAATAGTACAAAAATTTGGACCTTATACACAGGAGAAAATGAGCATCCCGGGAAAAACCATTTTGGGTACCCGTCCTGAAGGGGACTTCAAGGTGACGATGACAGGTCAGACGAAGAGCGGCAAAACGGTAAAAAAAGAGACTCCCGTACACATGGTACTATGGACCCCGCCCGAAAACGAACAAGGGATGAGATACAGCATAATTTTTGAATTCAATGAATCGCAGGCCATCGTTATTTACGAAAAGTACCTCACTGATATCGTAACACCAAAGATTCCTAAAGGCGGAACAGTTATAATTCATGGCCATACCGATATTATCGGAGATGAAGCCCATAACCTGGAATTGTCACTGGCCCGGGCTAACGAGGTCAGGAGCATCATTGAAAGTGCCCTGTCGAAGGCCGGCAGAAGCGATGTTAAATTTGAAGTATACGGATTCGGTGAAGATGAAAGCTTATCACCGTTTGAAAACAAATTTCCGGAGGAACGCTTTTATAACCGGACCGTTATAATTGATATTATTCCCCTAAGTAAGTTTTCTGATCAATTAAGTTTAATTCTTATAAAAAGAGGCTGTCTGAAAAAAATCAGGCAGCCTCTTCTTTTCAGTATAAATTGTAATAAAAAATAAAAACGTAAGCCGATAATCGGGTTTATACAGTCTGCTTTAGGCTAGAAAGCTTAATTTCCACCCTAAAAAGTTATTAAAAATTGTTGTATATTTGTTTTTAGGAGCTGATTACACCTGAATATTAAATTGGTTGAAAATCTACATCAAATACATGGTGAGCAACCGCTGCAAAATGGCGGTGAAAG
>JAUYBT010000064.1 GCA_030692905.1 Bacteroidales bacterium | reverse complement strand
CCTGATCTGACATGAACTATTTCAGTCCGGAGATCCCCAAGGTATTTTGTTCTTGCTGTTTCCATTATATATGTAATTATATGTTTATTAGTTAATTACCCCTAACCCAACCTTCCCCCAAGGGGGAAGGCGTTAATCATTTCCCCCTTTGGGGAAACAAGAAAGGGGGTAAAATATTTAAGAAAATCTTTTTCAATTAATCGGCTTTAGAATTACTCCTTTATGATTTTTCCCATCGATCATTATCTCGAGGGGATTTACAAACCTGACGTGCCTGATGAAGTTATCTTCATAAATTGGCTCAAGTTTATTAAGAAAATCTACATCGTAATATCCCTCATTGATATAAGGATTAAGGGTAAAATATCCAACCCTGAATGAGGTGAGGTTCTGAAAGAAATGGGTTCCCTGACTGGGATCTATCCTGTAGTTTTTTAAGCCCGATTCAATGATGATCCTAGCTGCGGAGATCTGTGGCCACTTAACGGGTATGCCGAGCCATGCATCAGTTGATCCCCATCTTCCGGGGCCAATAAGAACATATCCTTTCCCCTGCTTTACAAATAAGGCGTTTATCTTCTCAATTTCAATTGCAACACTTTTATTATTTGCCGCATTAAAAGAATCAGGCTTAACATAAACAAGGTCATTAATACCTTTAAAAACGCCATTCCCGAGGGCTGATTCTGAATAAATGATTGTTTCCTTTGTTTTAATATGATCAAGGTTGGTAGTATGTGTCTCATCTGTGTACACTATTGGCCTTATCTGCAGAAAGTTGAAAATTTTCGGGGTGCCGGCAGGTGTTTCAAGGTTGGCGGCAAATTCAATTTCAATAGGATTGTTCATCTCCTGCTGACCAAGTTCCAGAAGGGCACTTAAAATGTCGGCAAGAGGGAAAGTCTTGTGCTGCAGTATATTTGAGAATGTTATTACCCGCTTGCCGGGGTGTATAATTCCGTCACGTAGAACATTATTATTCCTGTCATAAGTTGAAGCGGCATATTTCATAGCAACTTCGTTGTTCATATCCTTAATATCTATCTTAAGTATGTTCACACCATCATCAGTTGATGGAACAAAACTGTTGATATTCAGATCGAGTGCACAAAACACTTTTTGTGTATTTCTTAATGCTGCTTCGGGCGATGAAAGCTGGAGTATTTTTTTTGGATGCTTAGGTGAAAACCTGAGAGATAATCCCCCCTCAACGATCAGTTTTCCAAGGCCAAGGGCAATGTTCACAATACCGTCTTCAGCTTTTTCATAGCCGATAGGATAGTAATTTATCGATCGTGCAACACCCGATAAAGTGGGGTAATAAATCTCGCCATGCCTGTTACCGCAAACCTCCTGCAGAATGATCCCCATCTTCTCCTCATCAATCACATTGGCTGTAGCGGTCATGTATGCCTTGCTCACCTTGTAGTAAACTGAGGCATAAACCTCTTTTATAGCATCAGATAACATTTTAACCATCAGCTTATTATCGGGGAGTCTTGGTATCATATAAGTTGAATAAATGCCCGCAAATGGCTGATAGTGTGAATCTTCAAGTTTACTGGAAGAGCGGACAGCAATCGGGTAATTTCTTGAAACAGCCAGGAATGCATAAAAATCCTGGTATACATGTCCCGGAAGTTCAGCATTGATAAACCTGTTAAGAATCTCATCATCCGAGAGGTCAGACAGCGCAACGGAATAGAGGTTGTTCTGATCCATGAATTCATCGAATATGTCGGTACTTAAAACAACAGTTCTCGGGATAGTAATGAGGACATCAGGAAACTTATTAAACAGTTTATTGTTTTTTATTATCCTGTTGATAAATGCAAGTCCTCTGGCTTTTCCTCCGATTGAACCTTCTCCGATACGTGAAAAAATCTGGTACTCATCAAAACTTGTCTTATCAAACTTCGCAATGACTCCCCTGCCCTTTCCCAGACGGAAGCTCGAGATTGCAACATAGAGGAACCTCCGCATCTCATCCATTGTTTCAAAATCCTCTTTCCTTATGTATTTGAACATCTGAGCAACAGGGAAGAGAGCTCTTGCATTCAACCATTTGGAAAAGTGGTTACGGGTTGCATGGTACTCAAGTACATTATCGGGGATTGTGAGTAATTTCTGCTGAAGGCTCTGGAGATCAGTGGCTATAGCTATAGGTTCCAGGGTATCAGGATTCCTGAAAACAAACGGTCCGAAAGAAAGGTTCTGTATTATAAAGTTCCTCAACTCAAGAGATAATGATTTGGAATACTTATTAATAAAGCCTGCTCCAAGTTCCTCTGCAATCTTCTTATGTTTTAAACTGGAGGATTGTATGAGGAACGGGACTTTGTCATCATCAGCCATAACCGCCTTACACAACTCTATCCCGGCATTTTCGTCGGTTATGTTGTCTCTTTTATAGCTGATATCTGAAATCACCCCCAGGACATTGTATTTATACTTTTTGTACAGATCGAGAGCATCGTTGAAATTGTTCGCAAGAAGAATTTTGGGTCGTCCCCTCATTTTAAGGTTCCTCTGATGTTCATTAAGTGCTTCGCGCTGAAAATCAAGAGATTGTAAAAGGACAATCCTATAAATATTCGGGAGGTATGAAGAGATATATCTTATTGAGTTTTCAACCAGAATGATTGCCTGAACACCAATATTTTCAATGTCATTATCAGCATTCATTTTGTCTTCAATCAACTTAATTATAGCCAGAATAAGAGAAGCATCACCGAGCCAGCAGAAAACATAATCAATTGCGCTGAGATCCTCCCCTTCAAGTCTAAGAGATACTTCTCTTGAAAAATATGTGAGCACAACAATGGGGATATTTTCATACTTAGCTTTGATCCTTTTTGCAAGAGCAAAAACGTCGGTCCCCTTAAGGCTAAGCATTGAGATGACAAGATCAATATTACCATCCTGAAGTATTGTAAATGCATCTTCAGCATTATCGGTCTGGACAAATGTCGGCGGATATCGCAGGTTAAGAGAAGCATATTCATTAAATATCTGCTCGTCAATTCTTCCGTCCTCTTCAAGCATGTAATTATCATAATTACTGCATATTACAAGCACACGGTGTATTCGCTTCTGCATCAGAAGATCGAAGGAGGTATCGGTAAAGTCGTATTTCTGAAGATCCAGTATTCCCTCAATAATGGTCATAAATTCTGCTTATTTAATTATTCATCGAGATTACAGCCATCCCCTTTTTACCATCCATACGTATAAGAAGTGGTTTATCAAACCTTATATGCCGGAAGAATTTCCCTTTTTCTATAATCTTTTGCTTTTTAAGTTTTTTCCAGATGATTGTTCCATCCTGTGACCCCTGGTTAATTGAAAAATAACCAACATTCATTGACGTGACATTATGAAAAAAGTGAGAGCCAAGTGATGCATCAAGGTGGAAATCAGGTAAGCTGACCTCCACAATAACTTTTGCATTTGATATTTGCGGCCAGGCAACAGGTATGCCCAGAAATCTGTCTTTAGTTCCCCATCTTCCCGGCCCCAGAAGGACATACCGGCGGTTTTCCCTCAGCATCTTTTCGTTTATCCTGTCAATTTCATTTGCCATCTCATTGGTTAGCATGTTGTTAAATTTTTCCGGCTCAATATATATGAGATCTGTAATATCGTTAATAACTCCATTCCCCATACTTTTTTTAGTTACAAGTATCAGGTCTTCAGAATAAATACTTTCAGGATCAATGGAATAGCCCGCACCACTTCCGACAAGAGGTTTTATCTGGAGAAGATAAAAGGAGGCGTTTCCCGTTTTGTCTTTTGTAAGGTCCACTGCAAACTCTATTTCGACCGGTGTGCCAAATGCTTCAGTAACTACATCCAATACTATCCTGAGAGTGGATGCCAGCGGGATAAAACCATATTTTAATATATCTGCAAAATTAATTACACGCGGACCAGGGGCATCCAGTCCGGGAATTATTGTATCATTATCGGTGTTTAATACTGAAGCAGAGTGTTTTAGTGTGCCATGTTTTTCTGCATAACTGATATCAAGCGTTATAAGCCCTGCACTTTCCCCTTCAAGAAGGTTCAGAACCTTTTTTGCCATATCAACAGCATAGAAAGATACCTGTGAGTTTTTATAAAGGTCCTTGTGAGAGATAATATCCAGCGATGGGTAAGCCGGTGAAAATCTGAATGCTCGTTCGCCCTCAACGACATATTGTCCCAGTCCGACTGCCACCACAGCAAACCCATCCTGCGGTGTCATATGGGCAACCGGATAAAAATTGAATGACTGTGCAGTTCCGCTGATATGCGGATAAAATGCATCTTCAAATCTGTTACCAACGACCTCCTGAATCACAATAGCCATCTTTTCCTGCTCTACTTTGTAGCTGATGGCTTCAAAATAGGTGCGGGCATTTCTTGAATAGATTGAAGAGAACACAAGCTTTATAGCATCAGATAACTGCTTCAGTCGGATATCAGGATCCGGATTATTATTTGGAAGAAGATAGGTTCCGAAAATGCCTGAAAATGGCTGGCTCATTGAGTCTTCGAACAAACTTGATGATCGTACAGCAAGTGGCTTACCTATGAGTCTGATAAAAATCCTTAGTTCTTTTTCGAGGGTATAACTCAGGTTGCCTTCAAGAAACAATTTTTGAAGAATTTCGAAATTTTTCTCCTCTTTTACCTTGTCCCACAAATGATTCCGCTCCATAAACATATCAAATTCATTTGTGCCGATTATAGCGGTTATCGGCGTTTTGATATTAATACCCGGTAAAAGGCGTCCAAGTTCAAAACTATAGATAAGAGTATTTACAAATGCCAGACCACGGCCTTTTCCGCCAAGAGATCCGCCTGAAAGGCTAACTACGTTGGTCTCATCAATAACTGCAGATTCCTCAAAATTAACCACTTTACCTTTATTCATCTCCCGGCGTCTCTTGCGGATAATGTCGATAAGGAACTCCCTGAGTTCTTTGAGGCTGTTGAAGTCAGATACCCTTATCGGATTTATCATTTTGGCAATTTTCACCTCCCCTCTTGCCATCAACCATAGTGAGAAATGGTTTTTCATAGCATGATATACAAGAGAATCTTCAGGCACAGTCTGGAGGTATGCCTCAAACTCCTTCATCGATTTTGCGACAGCAATCTGACGGCCTTTGGTGTCTCTGTAAACAAAGTGGCCAAAGCCCAGGTAATAATTGATGAATGACTTAAGGTCATGAAGCAGGCTTTCGGAGTTTTTATTTATGAAATTTGATTTCAGGATATGTGCATATCTGGCGTTTTCAGGATCAGATGATTGCAGTACGGCAGGAAGATTAGGAAGATCTTCTTTGACATGCTGAATGAGATCAAATCCTGCAGTGTCGTGTAAAACACCGTTTTTCGGGAACCGCATGTCAGAAATAACACATAATAAACTGTCCTTGTACTTATTGTAAATTGTGATCGAATCTTCATAATTTGAAGCAAGCAGAATTTTAGGTCTTGCCCTTAATTTCAGTACTTTATACAATTCATCTGTTGAAACATCCTCTATCAGGTTTTTAGTCTGTTCCATCACCAGGGTGTAGAGCATCGGAAGATAACTTGAATAATACTCTGCCGAATCCTCAACAATCAGGATAACTCTTGTGAGTCCCTTTTTTGTATCATTGTCAACATTTACCCGGTCTTCGAGGAGCTTTACCATTGCAAAAAACACCTTCGACTCCCCGGTCCATACAAAATAGTTATCAAAAGGAATTCCCTGAGATTTCTGCTTTTTTACGAAGGGTACATCACCAGGACTGTTCAGGAGAAGGAAAGTAGGGATGTATGGATATTTGTCCTTAATTTTTTTACAGAGGATCATCGGGCTCTCTTTATCCACTCCGATCATAATTATAATCATATCGTAGTGTCTTGCTTTCAGCCTGCTGAAAGCCTCTTCCTCACCGGAGACTCCTGTAACTCTGGGAATTGATGTAAGACTCATCTGGTAATATTCACCCAGCATGTGGTCCGAAAACCGTCCTTCACCTTCGATGGAGTAGGCATCATAGAGGTTAGCGACAAGAAGTATCTCTTTAACTTTAAAAGGCATCAGATCGTGAAATACATCCCTCTCAGCATTGTGGCGATCGAGAAACTTCTGAAGCAGCTTCCTGCTGGAGACCTCTTTAATATCGTCATCATCTTTTTGAGTGACCTGGGTTAACCGGATGATATCCCTGGCTTTATAGCTGTTAATATACCCGGTTAAAAGGCTTCCGATATTCTGGATAAGATCTCTTTCCTCTTTCAGGAAGGGGCCCTCGTTTTCCGTATTGAATTCGGTTGTATAAAAAATCTCCATTGATCCTTTTTCGCCGTCGATGGTAATGAACTCCTGTACCATCCTCCAGTTCGTCTCCTGAAAATCGACCGATTCAAACTCTTTTCCCATGAATCTGATACGGGCAACAGTATATTCCGGATATTGCCATGCTGCAGGTAAAAGAAGTACAATTTGCTGAAGCGACTCCTCTATAGGCTTACCCTCTTTCAGAATAGAAGTAGTCTGGTTGATACATGCCAGCTCCTTTAACCTCTCCTGCTGATCATGGAGTAACCGGTTGTATTCAGGACTATTATGACTCAATTCATCCATTAGCGGCGTATCGGTTGGATCAATTTTTAAAATTACTAAAATTGTTTCAGATAATGCCTTTCAAATCGAGTAGGAAGTGAGTGGAACTGCACATAAGGTTTGATGTGGGGCAAGGAAGGCGATTTTCCCCTTCCTGCTCCACTCAACTGGTAAGAAAAGAAGTCGGTAAAGTCGAAAGTCTATAAAGTTCATAATAACAGGAGGCAATCGGACAAAATTTTGTATTTTTAAGAAAATATTCCAAATGCTTTTAAAATCAATTATGAATTGAAAAATAAAAAACAAGTAAAGAGATCACTTATTACTAAAAGGAGAAAATGCTATGAAAAATCTTATTGTATTTTTTTTGTTTCTTTTTGCAACCATATTCTCTGCTGCTGATGCACAGGAGCGCGATAAGGCCTTACTGGCAAAGGGGATGAACTTTATTGAAACCAGAACATATTCCTCGGAGGATGATGCAAAAATCCTTGAGCTTTACAAAAACCTGCGTGTTGCTGATGTTTCCGATGGTCTGGATATGGTGGGGCTCCCGGGTACAGGTCTTGTAGATCCGGCAATACATTCTGATTGGGTTGATTTAAAAGGTTTTACCCATATTTTCAGGGGCATAGCTGTTACCGTCCGGTATGTTCCAACCCAAAGACCGGCCCTTCCGGCCCCGGGAGAAGAATTTCAAAAATGGGAAGGGAATTTCTATAACACCTTTTCACACGAAGCTTTTACACAGCTGATCAAACCCGGTACCGCTATAGTTATTGACGATATAGAGGATAAGGATATCGGATCGATCGGTTCAAATAATATTCTGTATTGGTACAAACTTGGTGCTGTGGGAGTAGTTACAGATGCAGGAGCAAGAGATACCGATGAAGTCGGACTCGAAGGAGTGCCTCTCTATCTGAGAAAAAAAGGACGTGGGATCCGTCCTGGAAGGAACGAAATTGAATCGGTCAACCGGCCTGTTTCAATCGGCGGAGTTCTGGTTTGTCCGGGTGATGTTGTTGTGGGAGATGGTGACGGGGTAGTTGTTGTTCCTCGCGCAGTTGCTGAGCAGGTAGCAAAATATGCCAGCGAAATTCTCACAAAAGACAAAGCAGGCAGAAAGGGTCTCTATGAAAATTTAGGGCGCCCCTTAGATAAGACTGTGAAATAAGATCGACGCACGACGCACGACATACGGCGCCCGGTATAATGGAGCAACGGCTCAACGGTGTAACGGTACTTAGGTTGTAAAGGTTGAAGAGGTTTTAAGTGTTGTATTTGAAACATGAAACAGGTAATGAGCAACCAGCCATGAGCTACGAGCCCATACCCCGCACCTCGTACCCCGTACCATTATTTCTCTAAAAGAATATCTTATCAGGGATTTTTCTGAAATTTGTAAGTGATAAATATTACTGAAAATGATTTATCACATACTTGATATATTGATTATTGTTTTCCATTCTTCATTGATCCTCTTTAACCTGTTTGGCTGGATATGGAGAAAAACAAGGATCTTCAACTTAATTACGCTGATATTAACTGGTGCATCGTGGTTATTTCTGGGCTTGATATTTGGAACCTTAGGTTATTGTCCCCTCACAGACTGGCATTTTAGCATTCTTACTAAGCTTGGAGAAACCGATCTCCCGGACTCATACATCAAATACATGATAGACAGACTTACGGGCCTGAACATTAATGCATCACTGGTTGATAAAGTTACGTTATATGCTTTCCTTGCGGCATTGACAATCTCCATATTTTTTAATGTCAGGGATTTGATGAAGTTTAAAAGGGGATACGGGGTGTCTTAACACCCTTAGAGCTGCCTTTATGGGCTTCGCCCTGTCTGACGCAGGGTAACGTCTTAAGACCTCAGACAATAAGACAATCAGGCTGGCAATAAAATGACAAAAATGTATATATTTGAATAGCGTATTAAATATTGATCTGAAAATCATGAAGAAATCATTAAGAACATTTTTAATATTCCTGCTGATTTTGTTTTGCGCTGGCAGGGTGGCGTCACAGACAACTCATACCGAACCAAAAACTCTTGAAATTGGTTCGAGGGCACCTGATTTTAACCTCCCGGGAGTGGATGGGAAAACATATAGCCTGAAAGATTTTGATAAAGCCTCTGTATTAGTTATCATTTTCAGCTGCAATCATTGTCCTACTGCCCAGGCATATGAGGATCGGATCATTGCACTTGCAAATGATTATAAACCGAAGGGGGTTGACCTTATTATGATTTCACCTAACCCCGTTAAGGCATTGAATTATTCGGAATTAGGTTATTCTGGTTTATTCAACTTCCCAAACTGATCCGCTCATAAGCAGATCATCCATGCACTTGATTTTTGCTGTCTTTTGTATTCCCTCTATCTGTTCGTGCACAGATCTTTCATAGGTAGGTCCGGGCACTGCTCTGATAACTCCCAGAGCTACAGGATATTCAGGATACATCATATTAGCGAGCATATATTGGATTCCAGGATTATACTCGAGAGCATCATGAACCAGCAGGTTCTTTTCAGTAATCCCATTTTCTCCGAGCTTAACAACCTTTAGCTTTAATCCATCAAGAATAAGGCCTTTGTCGTTCCCCTTTCCGAAAATCATAGGTTGACCGTGTTTAAGAATCAATGTTCTGTCATCGCTTACCTCTTTATCGGCAATGGTATCGTGAATTCCATCATTGAAAATGACACAATTCTGAAGAACTTCAATAACAGAGGTTCCTTTATGTTTTGCGGCCTCAATATAAATCTGAGTTGAAAGGGCGACATTTGTATCGATAGTACGTGCAAAAAATTTACCTTTTGCTCCAATTACAAGTTCTCCTACAGAAAAGGGTTCTTCAACTGTACCGAAAGGGGAAGTCTTTGTTACAAGTCCTTTTGTGGAAGTCGGAGAATACTGGCCTTTTGTGAGCCCATATATCTCATTGTTAAACAATATGATATTAATATCAATATTTCGCCGTATTACATGTATGAAGTGATTTCCGCCAATTGCAAGGGCATCACCATCGCCGGTAATCTGCCATACAGATAGTTCGGGATTTGCAATTTTTACACCAGAAGCTATGGCAGATGCACGCCCATGAATACTATGGAAGCCGTATGTATCCATGTAATATGGAAACCTTGATGAGCAACCTATACCGGAAATGAATGCGAACTTCTCTTTAGGTATACCCAGTTCCGCCAATGCCCTCTGAACTGAACTCAAAACTGCATGATCACCGCAACCCGGGCACCACCTTACTTCCTGATCACTCTTAAAATCTTTCGGAGTATATTTATTTACCAGTATTTCAGCCATTTTATTTGCCCTCCAGCATTTTAATGCATTTGTCTTTTATATCATTTATCGTAAACGGGAGACCCTGAACTTTATTAATCTGTTCATAGGTAAACTCCTGGTGTTTAATCCGCAGATAGTCGGCAAACTGTCCCATATTTAATTCACATACCACAATCTTCTTAAATCTCCTGAACACATCTTTTACATTTTTCGGCAAAGGATTTATATAATTGAAGTTGACAAGACTGACCTTATGTCCGGCAGCCTGTAATTCACGAACTGCTGTGATAAGATATCCATATGATCCACCCCAACCAACTACCAGAATATCACCAGAATCGGCTCCATGAACAACAAGATCAGAAATTTCGTTTACAACTCTTTCAACCTTCTCTGCCCTGAGTTTAACCATAAGTTCATGATTTTCGGGGTCATAGGAAACTGTACCTTTGACAGTTTTCTCAAGGCCTCCTATCCTGTGTTCCAACCCTGGTATACCAGGAACTGCCCATGATCTTGCAAGTGTTTCCTCATCACGCTTATATGGTAAAAAAGGAATCTCTTTTCTGTCTGCAAACGGGGGGGAGATTTTTGGAAGATCTTTCATCTTCGGAATTCTCCATGGTTCGGTACCATTCGCAAGGTAACTGTCCGAAAGAAATACTACCGGGGTCATATGTTCTAATGCTATTCTTGCTGATTCAAACGCAAAATGGAAACAATCGGATGGTGTGCTGGCTGCAATAACAACAACTGGACATTCGCCGTTGCGACCATAAAGAGCCTGCATGAGATCGGCCTGTTCTGTTTTTGTTGGCAGACCTGTTGAAGGGCCACCTCTCTGCACGTTTACGATAACCAAGGGAAGTTCTGCCATTACTGCAAGTCCGATAGCTTCCGATTTAAGCGCCATCCCGGGACCTGAGGTAGATGTAACTGCCAGGTTGCCTGCGAAGCTTGCACCAAGTGCCGTGCAAATTCCGGCAATCTCATCCTCGGCCTGGAAGCTTATAACACCCAGGTCTTTGCGGGCAGCCAGTTCTTCGAGAATGCCTGTCGCAGGGGTAATCGGGTATGAACCGATAAAAAGCTTCAAGCCGGCTTTTTCCGCTGCAGCCATGAAGCCCCATGCTGCCGCAGTATTTCCGCAAATATTCCGGTAAGTACCTTTTGCGATCTGGGCAGGAAGAATTTTATAAACCGGCGATAGAGCTTCAATTGTTTCAGCATAATAGTATCCGGCCCGAAGGGCAATTTTATTGGCTTCAGCCATACCGGGTTTATTCCGGAACTTCTTTTCAAAGTATTCCTCAGTATAGTCGAGTTTCCGGTCGAAAAGCCAGTAAATCATTCCCAGTGCAAACATATTTTTTGTCCTTAAAACCGATTTTGGATCAAGTCCAAAGTCTTTAAGGGCCTCCTTCACCATAAAAGATATAGGCGCTGCGATAATGTTGTAACCATCAAGTTTTTCCTCAACAATAGGATCTTTTTCATAACCGGCTTTCTCAATATTTTTTTCGGTAAAATTACCTTCATCATAAATAACTGTGCCCCCCGGTTTGATCCATTTGGCATTGGCTTTGATGGCAGCCGGGTTCATTGCCACGAGAACATCGGAAAAATCTCCGGGAGTATTTATTTCCGAATGGCCTAAATGAACCTGAAATCCTGAAACACCTCCAACAGTTCCCTGTGGAGCACGAATCTCCGCGGGATAATCAGGAAAGGTTGACAAGTCGTTACCGAATAAAGCGGCAGTGTCGGAAAACA
>JAUYBT010000047.1 GCA_030692905.1 Bacteroidales bacterium | reverse complement strand
AGATTCTGACTCTTAAAGAATGCTACGACCGTGCAATGATCACTAATGCACTTGCCGGCGAAAAAGAGGCCTATTCCAAAATCTCGCAACTGAAAGACAACAACCTTTCAAAAGGCTGGCTACCGACACTCGATGCCAACGGGAGTTTTGTCTATAATTCTTCGGTGATCGATATGAGTAGTGTTCTGGGGTCTCTGCCGATACCGGGTATTGCCAATGCAATAAAGCCTCTCCCCCACGAACAGTATAAAATTTCTTTCGATATTAACCAGGTTATTTATGACGGTGGTGCAATAAAAGGTGCAAGAGCTCTTGAAAAAGCCGACCTCAGCATTAATGAAAAACAAACTGAAACAGATCTCTACAAACTGCGCGGACAGATAAACACCTATTATTTCAACCTGATGCTCCTCTCCCGGCAGAAAGAGCTTCTGAATAATTATCTTGAATTAATAATTAAGCGCATCTCATCAATGCAATCGGCTCTTAATAACGGCGTTATAATAAAGTCCGATATTGATGTGCTCACCGCTGAAAAGATTAAGCTTGAGCAACAATTGAGCGAAAATGAGATCAGGAGAGCCTATCTTCTGAAAATATTATCAGACCTGACAGGTACAGAGATTGATGCCTCAACAGAATTTACGATTCCTCCCCAGACAGTTGAACTGACAAATGAATTATTACGACCCGAGTTGCAACTCTTTGACCTCAGAAAAGAGCAGCTTGCCGCAGGAATGAAAGTAATTGAAACCAAAAGAATGCCAAAAGCGTTTGGATTTGCTACCCTTGGCTATGGAAATCCTCCGGGCAGTAACTTCTTTAAAGATGAATTTGCTCCTTATTATATATTAGGGGCCGGAGTCAAATGGAACATATTCGACTGGGACAAAGCAAAAAATGAAAAACAGGTAATTACACTTCAACTGGGAATAATTGATAACAGGAAAAACGATCTGACCGATAACCTCAACAGGCTTCTCGAATCAAAAAATTCTGAAATAACAAGCCTGAGAGCGTTGATCGAAACCGACTCCGAACTGATCACTCTAAGGAAAAGGATAACTGCCTCAGCGGAATCGCAATACGAAAACGGAACCATCACTGCAACGGAATACCTCAATGAGATGAATTCTGAACGGCAGGCCTTGGTAAATTTCGAGATCCATAAAATAAATCTTTCGCTGGCGAGGATCGAATATCTGAATATCAGTGGTAAAGAAATAGAATAAGTGGTAAGGAGCCAGGAGATTTCCCCCTCTTTACGAAGTAGAGAGGGGGCTAGGGGGTGAGTTCATGAGGAATGTAAAGAGGAGGGGCAAGGTGTAAAACAATATTGATAACCAACACATTATAAAAATATGAAAACCAGATCACTAGTAATCATTGCAGCCATCCTTCTTGGAGGTTGCAAAAATAACACTGACCAGGCAGATGCATTCGGTAACTTTGAAGCAACCGAGGTAATGGTCTCAGCCGAGACCAGTGGTCGTATCCAGCAATTTACAGTAGTTGAAGGTTCGGAAATTGACAAGGACGCCGAGATTGCCCTGATAGATACTACCCTTTCCCATCTACAGAAAGGGGAGATTGAAGCAGCCATGAAAAGCGTCGGAACGCGAATAAATTCCATCAATGCACAGAATGACATTCTTAACCAGCAGATTGAGAATCTGAATGTTAATGTCAACAGGATTGAAAAGATGCTGAAGGATGATGCTGCTACACAAAAACAGTTCGATGATCTGTCAGGCCAGGTTGCTGTTCTTCAGAAACAGATTGCAGCCAATAATACTCAAAAAGCATCTGTTGCAGCCGAACTCTCTGTTTATGAATCAAAAAAAGCAACTCTTAATGAACAGATTAAAAGGAGCAGTGTAAAAAGTCCTTTGAAGGGGACCATCATTGAAAAATATTCAGAGGCTGGTGAGATAACCGCTGCCGGAAAACCGCTGGTTAAGATAGCCGAGCTATCGGTCATTAAACTTAAGGTATATGTAAGCGGAGCACAACTGGGAAGCATAAAGACGGGGCAGCAATGTACTGTCAGAATAGATAAAGGTGAAAAAGAATTCAGTTCATTCACTGGTACTATCAGTTATATTTCAGGGAAAGCTGAGTTTACACCTAAAATCATCCAGACAAAAGAGGAACGTGTAACACTGGTTTATGCGGTGAACATTGATGTATTGAATGATGGGACACTCAAATCGGGGATGCCCGGAGAAGCAATTTTCTCAGGGGTCAATAACTGATCGATGCAAAATGTAATCGAATCATCCGGTATCAGTAAAAATTTCGGAACAACAAAAGCTCTGAATGATATTTCATTTTCTGTAAATGAATCGGAGATATTTGGTTTCATTGGTCCCGATGGCGCGGGAAAAACCACCCTTTTCAGGATTATTACTACCCTCATGCTTCCCGATGAAGGCGAGATAAAAGTTCTTGGAATGAACTGTACTACTGATTATAAAGAGCTCCGGAAAAACATTGGCTATATGCCGGGACGATTCAGCCTGTATCAGGATTTAACCGTAGAAGAGAACCTGAATTTCTATGCCACCGTGTTTGGTACAACTGTTGAGGAAAATTATGAGCTGATTTCTGATATCTATTCTCATATCGAACCATTTAAAAAAAGAGCGGCAGGCAAACTCTCGGGAGGTATGAAGCAGAAGTTGGCATTATCGTGTGCCCTGATACATAAACCTAAACTTCTCGTTCTGGATGAACCCACCACAGGGGTTGACGCGGTATCAAGATCGGAATTCTGGGATATGCTTGGTAAGCTGCGACAACACAATATAACTATAATCGTATCAACACCATATATGGATGAGGCCATGAGATGCGACAAAGTGGCTTTGATACAGGATGGAAAAATCTTAGCAATTGATGCTCCTCAAAAGATCAGGGATGGTTTCAGCAGAAAACTCTTTACAGTTAAGTCTGTTGAAAAATACAAGCTTATCAATACCCTAAGAAAATATCCCATGACACTTACAGCTTATCCTTTCGGGGACTCTGTACATGTAACATTTATTAATGACATGGTCGATAACTCTCTTTTCGGTTACCTCATTAAGGAAGGTATCAGCGATGTTGTTGTTCAAGCAGCTGAAGCCGGAATTGAAGACAGGTTCCTGGAATTAATGAATAAAACAGAATAATGGAAACCCATGTTATTACTGTGAAGAATCTTGTGAAGAAGTTTGGCAGTTTTGTTGCCAACGATAACCTTAATTTTGAGGTTTTTGGAGGTGAGATATTCGGGTTCCTCGGAGCTAATGGTGCAGGAAAAACGACGACTATCCGGATACTTTCAGGTCTTTCCAAACCGACATCAGGAGAGGTTAAAGTTGCCGGATTTGATGCATACAGGCAAACTGAACAGATTAAAAAGAATATCGGGTACATGTGCCAGAAATTCTCACTCTATGAGGACCTTACAGTAAAAGAAAACATTATTTTGTACGGGGGGATTTACGGGCTTACTAAATCACTTATCAAAGAGAGAATTGCCGAACTTCTTGCAAAGCTCCGGTTTCAGGAATATGAAAACAGAATAATCGCCGATCTGCCTCTGGGCCTTAGACAGAAACTTGCTTTCTCGGTGGCGGTTTTGCACGAACCAAAGATCGTATTTCTCGATGAACCGACAGGCGGTGTGGACCCCATTACCAGGAGACAGTTCTGGGAAATGATATATGAGACGGCCGCAAGGGGCATTACAGTATTTGTCACAACTCATTATATGGATGAGGCTGAATATTGCGACCGGATTTCAATAATGAGTGAAGGGAAAATTGTGGCTCTGGATACTCCGGAAAACCTTAAGAAGCAATATAATGCTGCAACGATTGAAGAGGTATTTATAAAAATTGCACGGCCGGTAAGCTTGCATCCTCATCCCCCTGCCCCCTTCTCCTAGGAGAGAAGGGGGTAATGCACAGTATATTAATCAAATATGCCCCTCTCACTTGGGGGAGGGGTTGAGGAGAGTTAAAAAAAGTAAGGAAAGTGTAAAAACAGAGTAAAAAAAGTTAGATAACTAACGTAAAATGAAGAGATTCCTGGGGTTTGTTAAAAAAGAGTTCCTGCATATTTTCAGGGATTACAGGACACTTTTTATCTTATTCGGTATACCGGCTGCCCAGATCCTGATCTTTGGTTATGCAGTAAGTATGGATATTAAAAATGCCGGGATTGCTATTCTTGATTTATCTCATGATGAAATAACTCAGAAATTAACAGATAAAATAATCTCTTCAGGATTTTTCAAAAGAACCGAAAACCTGCTGCATTACAACGATATCGACAGGGTCTTTAAGAAGGGAAAAACCAAGGCTGTTATCATTTTTGAAGCGGATTTCGGTAAAAAGCTGGTAAGAGAAGGAAAAGCTTCACTCAGCATAATTGCCGATGGTTCAGAACCGAATACTGCTACTCTTGTAACAAATTATACAATGGCAATTGTTAATGATTTCACAATGGAATTGGCAGTACCGGCTTTAAATAATTCAATCCGGATTCAACCTGAAGTCAAAATGTTCTATAACCCGAATCTGAAAAGCCATTTTATGTTTGTCCCGGGAGTAATTACTCTTATCCTTATACTCATTTGTGCGTTGATGACCTCTGTTACAATTACACGTGAAAAAGAATTCGGGACTATGGAGGTTTTGCTGGTCTCTCCTCTCCGGCCCATCCAGATAATACTCGGAAAGGTGATACCCTACTTTATACTTTCTTTTATCAATGTTCTTCTCATCCTTGCATTATCGTGGTTAGTATTCGGGCTCCCTGTGAAAGGAAGCATTATACTTCTGCTTGCTGAATGTATGCTTTATATTTTAATGAGCTTAACCCTGGGAATATTAATCTCAACTGTATCGAAGAACATGCAGCAGGCGATCTTTATCTCGCTTTTAGGACTGATGTTACCTACCATTCTGCTATCGGGGTTTATCTTCCCGATTGAAAACATGCCAAAAGTTTATGATTATGTAAGTATGATATTGCCACCCAGATATTTTATAGTAATAATTAAAAACATTATGATAAAGGGGACAGGGTTGATGTATATATGGAAAGAGACACTTATCCTGATAGTTATGACACTGTTTTTTATCGGGTTGAGCGTTCGGAAGTTTAAAATCAGACTTGAATAAAATGAAGAAGAGAAGGAAAGGACACACGACACAAGACACTCGACACAAGGAAGAAAAGAATTGGATTTCCCCTGGGCCGAGAGTCGTGAGCCTTATAATAAAAGTTAAAAGGTTAAAGGAGAAATTGTGAAATGAGGACAATATTATACCTTATAAGAAAAGAGTTTATTCAGATCTTCCGTAATAAATTTATTTCGAAAGCAATTTTTGCTGTTCCGATTGTTCAGATGCTGATACTGGTCCCGGCAATAACATTTGAGATAAAGAATGTAAAGCTTGGTATTATTGATAGAGATATGACCTCTGAATCGAGAGGGCTGATAAGCAAGCTTGAAGGTTCTACATTTTTCAAAGTATCTTTTTCGACCTTTTCCGAAAGTGAGGCCAACAGCCTGCTCCATCGCAACAAATGCAGCGTAATACTTCAGATACCCTCAGGCTTTGGAAGGGATATAGGAAATGCGAATCCCGCAAAACTCCTTGCAACCATTGATGCCATAAATGCCTCAACTGCACCGCTTTCGTGGGCTTATCTTAATGGAATTATCCGCGATTATAATATGGATCTTATCACAGAAAATATCAGCACCAATCCATTGGTTCCACTGCCACAGATACAGATTACCAACAGGTATTGGTATAATGAGATGCTAAATTATAAATATTACATGCTCCCGGGTATACTTGTGATACTTGTTACAGCGATAGGGTTCCTTCTTGCCGGATTAAATATGGTAAGGGAAAAAGAGATAGGAACAATCGAGCAGATAAACGTTACTCCTGTTAGAAAATATCATTTCATAATTGCCAAGATGGTGCCGTTTCTGCTAATAGGACTGATAGATCTTGCACTTGGTTTAGTGATAGGCAAACTGGCTTTTAACATCCCTTTTGAAGGAAGTATCTTACTTATGTTTTTTTGTGCATCACTTTTTCTGATCGCCGTACTCGGATTGGCTCTTTTCATTTCAACATTTTCAGGAACACAGCAGCAATACATGTTTATCGCTTTCTTCTGCATGATAATCTTTATCCTGATGAGCGGAATCTTCACCCCTTATGAAAGTATGCCCGTGTGGGCACAGGACTTCAACCTGATCAATCCTGTCGCCTACCTGATGCGGATAAACAGGATGGTAATGCTGAAAGGATCTACAATTCATGACATCAGCAGGGAACTGTATTCTCTGGCAGTAATTGCAATTTGTTTTTCAGCACTTGCAGTAAGACGTTACCGGAAAACAGCTTAATTATCCTTTATTAATATTGTAGACTTTACAGGCCAATGGTCGGAGATGAAAATCCCTTTTTCCTTTTTAATTACAGTGCTGTGATCGAGTACTTTCATGCCGTTCCTGACGAAAATATAATCTATTCTTCCCGTACCCGGCTTATCAGAAAAACCATTGAACGTATATGCCGGACCTAAAGGTCTTTTTTCGGAAATTGTATAGGAGTCCTTTAATAAAGGGACACTCTCTGCGGGGCCCGTTAGTATTGCATAACTTTCACTGGTACGAAGCATGTTGAAATCACCGGTAATAATGAAGGGGAATCCTTCTGCTATCTTTTTAACCTCATTTAAAAGAATTTTTGAACTCATAATCCGTGCGGAATCTGAATCATGAGCAAAATGTGTATTAAAATAGAAAAAATGCTCATGGTTATTTTTATCGACAAGCTCCATCCATGTTACAATACGCGGAAGCGAAGCTCCCCAACCCCTCGATCCGGGAATCTCAGGTGTGTTGGAAAGCCAGAAAGTAATTGTCCTTACCATATCAAATCTCTCCTTCCTGAAAAACACCGGGTTCATCTCCCCTGCCCTTGTCCCATCATCGCGACCTACTCCGATTGAGGTATAATCTTTCAGAACAGAATCGAGAACTTCATATTGACGCCATAAAACTTCCTGCATACCAAGAATATCAGGTTTTTCTTTTATTATAAAATTACAAACCTGCGCTGCCCTGTTGGGCCAGGCATTAATACTGTCCCTTGGGTTATCGTACCTGACATTTAATGTCATAATTTTAATCGCATCTTTTTCTGACTTGTGTGAACAATCTGTCAGAACAAAGAAAAATATGACAATAATATAGATAAGCAACTTTTGCATTATACAATAATTTTTATCAAAGATACTCATCTGAATTTTAATAATCATCATAATCCTTATATAGCAAGGCACAATTGATTCAGAAAGGCCATGTACCAATTATTTATATATTTGTGCAATAAATCCATTTGATGCCTGATATAATAAAGCTTTTGCCCGACTCGGTAGCCAACCAGATTGCTGCAGGAGAAGTTATTCAAAGGCCGGCTTCTGTAGTAAAAGAACTGATGGAAAATTCTGTTGATGCCGGAGGAAAAAACATAAGAGTAATTATTAAAAACTCCGGCAAGACATTAATCCAGGTAATTGATGATGGAGCCGGTATGTCTGAGACCGATGCAAGACTGTCATTTGAGAGACATGCCACCTCAAAGATCACAACAGCCCAGGATCTTTTTGCCATTACAACAAAAGGCTTCAGGGGAGAGGCCCTTGCTTCTGTTGCCGCTGTCGCAATGGTTGAGCTTAAAACACGCAGGGAAGAGAGCGATACAGGAATACTTGTAGTAATAAATGGTTCAAAAGTTGAAACACAGGTGCCCTGTAGCTGTCCGGTGGGTTCAAGCTTTTCGGTTAAAAACCTTTTTTTTAATATCCCTGCACGACGTAAATTCCTTAAATCGGATAACACCGAAATCAGACATATAGTAAATGAATTTCAGAAGATAGTAATAGCTCATTCCGATATCAGGTTTTCTCTTCATCACAACGATAGTGAGATTTACAACCTTGTGGCAGGCAACTTAAGACAACGTATAATCGGTGTATTCGGAAAACAGATCAACCAGGATCTCATTACTCTCGAGACAGAGACGAGCCTTATCAGCATAAAAGGATTTATCGGGAAACCCGAGAATGCACGAAGGACATACGGTGAACAGTTCTTCTTTGTGAATAACCGCTTTATGAAACACCCCTATTTCCATAAGGCAGTTGTTGAAGCTTACCAGAATATACTTCCGGTTGAAGCTATACCCTCATATTTCATTTTCATGGAGGCTGATCCGGCCTCGATTGATATAAATATTCATCCTACAAAAACCGAGATCAAGTTTGAGGACGAAAGATCAATATGGCAGATACTTATGGCGTCTGTGCGGGAAGCTCTTGGCCGGTTCAATATTGTTCCGTCACTCGATTTTGAAAATGAAGCGCTGATAGATATCCCTGTAAGGAGTTCCTCGAACCACATACCCGAACCACCTAAGATTGAGATCAATACTCAGTATAATCCATTTGAAGGCGAAGAGCGGATGCCTGAAAGGTCCGGATTTGTTGAGCGGTTTGAGAGAGAAAACACTGCAAACTGGGAAAAACTCTATTCAGCACTTGAAAAAGAAAATGATAATCCTGAACAATTTGAAAAGATAAGTGAGTCACAAAGGAAGTTCTTCCAGATAAAAAATAAATATATTGTCTGTCCTGTCAAATCGGGTCTCATGCTGATTGACCAGAAGAGGGCTCACGAAAGGGTCCTGTACGAGAGGTTTCTCGAATGTCTTAGTAATAACCGTGCTGTAAGTCAGGTCGATATGTTCCCTGTAACTGCAGAATTAAATCCTGCCGATTACTATATTCTTAAAGAAATCGAAGGAGAACTGGAGTTGCTTGGATTTAGCATTCAACATTCCGGGAAAAATATAATTACAATCAACGGACGGCCCTCCGGAAGTGACTCTTCCACCCCCCTTGAGATGCTTGAGATTTTAATCGAGGACTATAAAAATACCCAGGCCGATCCTTCAACTGGAGCTAAAGAAAAGGTTGCATCTGCCATGGCAGGAGCATCAGCTATTCTTTATGGAAAGGCGTTGAGCCAGAGTGAAATGGCGGATCTTTTCGATACCCTTTTCGCATGCCAGGCACCAAACTATTCTCCAAAGGGGAAGCCTGTGATAAGCATTATTACACTTGAAAAAATTGATAAAAGATTTAAATAGAATTTAGTGACAAAAACTGTTTTAAAAACATATAGATGAACGGATTCAGCAGAGGCTTTTTCGGGTTACCCCCAGTGGTGAAGAATATCATTATGATCAATGCATTAATGCTTTTAGCTTCTTATGCAGCAAACAGCGTTTTTGAAATTGATCTTAACAGTGTACTGGGGCTCTATTTCCCAAAATCAGAACAATTCATGCCTGTGCAGATAGTCACCCACATGTTTATGCATGGCAATTTCTGGCATCTGTTCTTCAATATGTATGCTCTGTATATATTCGGTCAGGTACTGGAAAATGTTTGGGGGCCAAAGCGTTTTTTCATTTACTATATAGTTTGTGGGCTTGGTGCGGCCTTGATACATGAATCGGTTCTTGCATTCCAGTACAACCATTTAGCACAAGCTCTCAGTCCTGAAAACCTGCAACTTGTTCTTGATGAAGGAACAGCAACGCTGAACCAGGGAAAAGTATTTTCGGATTCAGCTATGCAAAGCCTTCAGATATTTCTAAATACCCCTACAGTTGGAGCTTCCGGGGCAATATTTGGCGTTCTGCTTGCTTTCGGAGTTCTTTTCCCCAACACTCAGCTAATGCTCCTCATTCCCCCCATCCCAATCAAGGCAAAATATTTTGTGATGATCTATGGTGCAATTGAGCTTTATCTTGCTGTAACGCAATCAGGAGGCAATATTGCACATGCTGCCCACCTGGGAGGTATGTTATTCGGCTATCTTCTGCTAAGGTACTGGAGAAAAACTACTAACACTTTGTATTGATGGGAATCTGGGACGATATTAAGAAAACTTTCAGGAATGGAAGTAGCCTTACCAGGCTTATATATATCAATATTGTTGTATTCATTCTTATTACTATTGTAGCTGCTATCAGCTTCCTGCTTAATAATCCGGAAATTTCCGGGAAAGCTCTTAACCTTTTTTCTGTTCCATCTTCATTTAAAATTTTGCTTGTAAGGCCATGGACAATTATCACATACATGTTCGTACATAAAGATATCTGGCATATCCTGTTCAATATGTTATGGTTGTACTGGTTTGGCAGAATCTTCCTTGAATATCTTGATCAGAGAAAGCTTGTGGCAGTATATTTTCTCGGGGGGATAAGCGGTGCTCTTGTTTACATTCTGTCATTTAATATTTTCCCGGCATTTACAGGTGTTGTCGCCGAATCAG
>JAUYBT010000012.1 GCA_030692905.1 Bacteroidales bacterium | reverse complement strand
CTTAATATTAGGGTCCATAAAAAAAGGCTGTCATTTCTGTCAGCCTTTCCTGGAATAAATTATTCTTTATTTAACTCTGGTAAGCCTATGGTAATGCAGCTATTGTGTTAGTTAATAAAGTTGTAGTGTAGGTGGTATTATGAATACCTAAACTATAATCTCTCAGGCATAACTGGAAGTTGATAAGAGCTCCCATTTGTGCATTTGTCAAAGTAATTAATGGTAAAGTAGCGTTATAGTCCTTCTGAGCCTGTGTCCAGGTGCTCGGAGGAGTTCCAATATATTGGAAACTTTTTGTATTGTATGTTTGAACTGTTGGATTGGTAATTGGATCGTATATATTTAAATATCCATCATAGTTATTTGTGGTTAATCCAGCCCAAAGGTTTGTTTCAGCATCTCCGTTTCTATTAAGAATATCAACACCGCCAATCGTTAGTTTTGCAGCAAGTTGGTCAAGTTTTAATTTAACAGCATCTCTGGTTAGTTTCCAGTATTTTGTTGTAGTTGCTGAGGTAATTGGTGTTGCCGAGTGACAACCGGTAACGTTACAACCGTTAAAATTTCCTTTAGCTACAAATGTGTGCCCACCAGCTTTTCCGGTAATTGGCGCCATGTGACAATCCTGGCATGAAGCTCCGGTAGTATGCCATGAATTGGCATAACCTGTTCCAAATTCAACACCACCTTGTCCGGCATAAACAGCACCCGCAGTACCATAATGGGTATGAGTTCTGTAGCTGGGTTTAAGAACATTTAAGCTGTTAGATTGTGCAGCATCATAGAACACAGCAGTTGGAGCGCTAACCAACCCGGCGTAATTAAGAACATTCTTATCAGTAGTATTTGATCTTGTAAATGGACGAGGTTGATGACATTTTATGCATAAGTTACTTTCACCACCTTTTTGTGTTAGGTTAATGGTTTTTGTACCACTCCACATTGTCATTGGTACAGCTGCAGTAGTTGTTAAGGGTAAAAACTCAGTACCGGCAAAAGTAGTATGTAAGCTACTGTGGCAGGTTGAGCATCCAATTTCTCCATAGGCTGTAGAAGATGATGTAACGTAAGGATTCGAGTATACACCGGCAGTATTAACAAAAGCAACAGGGGTATTATTCTTACATACATACTTAAAAGCTTCCTGTAAGTGGCATGGGCCACAAGATGTGCTTCCGGCTTCTTCAAAAGCAGCTTCCCCATAACCATGTTTCGAAAATTCGTACTGTACTGATATTAAATCAACAGAAGTAGAATTATGGCATATCTTACAAGTTTCATTTGCATCTTTTCCTGCCAGACCATCAAGGCCATCTTTCCCGGCAGGGCCCATAGGACCTTCACAGGATATGAGAATGAAACCTGTAACAGTTAACAGTAATAAAAATTTGATTGGGTTTTTCATATTAGGGTTATTAGTTAGAATTTCGTTCTGCAATCTAATAAAAACCTCTGTTATCTTATTAACAGTTATTATGCTATTTGCGATATGTATAGTTGATAGATATAGGGCCTGTTCATGATAAATATCAATTAATAGAGTGATATTTATTAGTTTTGTAGTTTCTTATGTGATTAAAAACCTATTTTTGAACCCCTTAAAAAACGAAAATATGTCAGGCGGAAATTTAATCGATAGTTGTGAAAATTGTACCAGGCAATGGAAGAATTTTCAGCATCTGACAAAAACAGAGTTGCAGCTGATAAATGAGAACAGGTACGAAGCAACCTTCAAACCAGGTGAGATAATGCTAAAGCAGGGATCACCAACATCCAATGCATTGTTTATGGCAAATGGAATGGCTAAGACATACATTGAAGGTATAAACGGGAAGAATTTCATCATGAGTATAGCTTTGCCCGGAAGATTAATTATGGGCCCGGGAGCATACGTAAATTCACGTCATACCTATTCAGTGGCTGCAATTACCACTGTTCAGGCCTGTTTCATCAGTTTCGATATCTTCAAACAACTTGTCAGGGTTAACGGAGCATTCGCCGAGAGTCTCATCGAAGATATAAGTGCAAAATCGCTGAGATCACATATCCGGATGGTCAACCTGTTACAAAAGAGAATGTCTGGCAGGCTTGCGGAAGTTTTATTATATTTTTCTGATGAAGTGTTCCATAACGACGAATATGAAATGATCCTCTCACGTCAGGAACTTGGTGAAATGACAAGTATGGCCAAGGAATGTGTTGTGAGGATATTAAAAGAACTTGAAGATTCCGGAGTGATTTATTCTGATTCGTCAAAGATTAAGATCCTTGACAGGAAAAAACTTATTCAGATTTCGGAAAAGGGGTAATAAAAACAGATCAACAATGTGTCTTACTAATTAATACTGTGAAACAAGAAACTGTCTCAAGAACACACCACCTCCCCCTGACGCTTCGGTCAGGGTACTCCTCCTCTGAAGAGGAGGAGAAAGTTATACTATTGTATATCAGAACTTTCCCCTCCTTTTTAAAGGAGGGGTGTCCCCGCACTGGCGGGGACGGGGTGGTTGAAAACACTTTTAAAACAACATCGAGTAACATCATACTACTATAAACAATTTAATTATTATGAAGTATTTGAAATTTCTTTTTTCTCCCGTTTTAATGGGTGTCTTATTTGTTTTATTTGCTGTTTCAATGGCAGCAGCCACCTTCATAGAAAATGACTTTGGGTCGTCTGCTGCTTACAGCATGTTTTATAATGCGAAGTGGTTCGAATTGATTTTGTTACTTCTTGCTGCAAACCTGGTTGGACGGTTAGTTGTTTTAAAACTATACAAAAGAGAAAAACTTCCTGTTTTCCTGTTTCATCTCTCATTTATTCTTATGATTACCGGAGCCGGCATAACACGGTATTTCGGATGGGAAGGAGCAATACATATACGTGAAGGGGAAGAGCAGAATACCTGTTTTTCAAATGAAAAGTATATTGGGTATTCCATTGAGGATGTCAGCGGGGATATTATTGACAGCCGCTCGGAAAAATACTCAATGACCTCTGTATCAGCCGATGATTATAAAAAGACTCTAAACATCAATGATAAGGATTATGAACTGGTTCTGGCGAAGATTATCCCCAATGCCGCTGAGGAAATCACAAATACCGGTGATAAGAAAGCAGTAGCTGTTAACCCCGGGG
>JAUYBT010000138.1 GCA_030692905.1 Bacteroidales bacterium | reverse complement strand
GAATTCAACAATGCTTGTATGTAAATAGGAGGATATGACAATTTAAAAAACATGACTATATTTGTAAAAAAGATAACATATTATGACAAAGCATCAAATGACAGATTTACATAAGTTATCTGTGAAAGATAAGATTAAAGTCGTTCAGACTTTATGGGATGATATTGCTAAAGAACAATCAATAGAAACGCTTTCACTGGAACATAAAAAGATTCTGGACGAAAGGATTCAAAAGATTAATTCCGGGAATGCCCAGTTTAAATCATGGTCAGAAGTACAGAATAAATATCAAAAACTTTTATGAAGTATATTGTATCAATTCTATCTGCCGTACTCCGTTTTTAGTAAAAATGAATTATACTTTATCTAATTCATTTATAAGCAGATAAATACTTGTTGATGGATTCCTGTACAGTGGTAACTTTTATGCGTTTGCAACAGCTTTCTCCATATTCTCGGTTAGCTTATCTCTAAGTTTCCCATTAATTGATCCTTTTTTGTAGTCCTTGTATATTCTTTCAAATTTTTCAATGCATTGATGTGATGTGATTTCAGCAACCTGATTAACAAAATGCAGGATATACCATAGTTCAAAACACGGATTGGATGCAAGTAAGATTGCTTTTTTAATACCTTGGAGTTTTTCCAGCATACCGGGTGTATCAATATCGTACAGTAGCAATAGTTTATCCTTCGGATCTTTTGGTAAGGATCTTAATGTGTTAGTAATATACTTATGAGTAATCCTGTTACCCGCAATTTTAGATATAATCTCTATGGGTACACGATAATGGCTCTTAAGAAAACTTACGTAGGCATCTTCTGATTCCCCTTCACAAAATACAAAGAAGGTCGGATTTATAGTTTTACCCTTGGGTTTTCTCTGATATTTAGCCATGTATCAGAGATTTTAAATTAGCAATGGAATCATCTATAAATGGGATGGCATCAAACCTTCCCTGCAGATAAGCTTTTTCAACGTCCATGGTATCCCTGAAATCCTTATAGTCAAATAGAGAGTACAAGTCAGTGGAAGAATCGGGTTTCTTGTTTACAAAATATATTTGGTCTTTCCGGATTTTATCCAGATCCAGCAGCTTCGTGTTATGTGTCGAAAATATGAGTTGCGCGGAATTACTGGAATAGAATAATTTGATGATGAATTCTACTATGCTTGTATGTAAGCTTGATTCTATCTCATCAATCAATAGTACCTTGTTTTTTTTAATGATATCCAATACTGAAAGAAGTATTACAAATAATTTCCTTGTCCCATCCGATTCTTCTGAATTAAAGTCGAAGGCAATACCGGGAGATGTTTTATGGTAAGTAGTAATATGTAAAAGTTCCTTTTGCTCATCTGAAACTGTAGCAGTTGCAGCCGGGAGAGTCAGGCTAAAACTCTTCACAGGAACTTCTTTCTTTTGGACCTTAATATTTACAATGTCGCTATCGGCTATTTGCAAAGCTTTTATGATCATAAGCCGGTTATCTTTGATAAGTGTTTCAATATTTGTTGCATTTAAACCAGTATAACCTAATATAAAATGCTCAGTAAAAAAGATGAATATCTCTTTCCCTAGTTCACGATCCATTTGGCTAGCTCTTGATATATAAAGGGTCTTATCGGAAGTGTTCTCTGCTACATCCAAAGGTTTTTTAATGGCATTGCCAAATGAGTATTTGTCTCTTTTTTCGCCAATGATGGTTTCATCTCTTGTGAATACTTTTGCCCTTCTCTCATTGGGATAGTAATATAAGCTTTCAGTCAATATCTTTGCCCTTGTAAGGGAGAAGGAATACTCATATTCTATACCATTAATAACAAACTTTATCAGGAAGGAGCTTGGTTTTTCAGGATACCCTTCAAACTTAAATGGCATGAAATTAAATACAACATTCTCATTATGAAGATGGGACTGAAAGATCATCCTGCAGCAGAAACGAATAGCCTTAATGATATTGCTTTTGCCGGAAGCATTGGCTCCATACAAAGCGACAGCCTTAAGAATTTTTTCATCTTTATATGTGAATACATTATTCTCAAGGTCTTTTACCTTTTGGGACTTGCTTTTGCCTGCCCTAAGGTCCATGACAATTTCATCCTTAATGGAGAAAAAATTACTCAAACAAATTTCGAGGATCATTTCGGGGCGTATTTTGTAATATATTTACAAATATAGCACTTAAAATTAAATAAACAAATGTTTTAAGCTATTTTTATGATAGTAGTAGCTGTACTTCATGCTCCATGACCTGCTTTGCCAACCGAAGCTTTAGCGAAGGTTGGAGCCCTGTCGCCCGACGCCCGTAGCCTGACGCCATTTTTGCTCATAGCTGATAGCTGGTAGCTCGTTGGAAAATATTTCTAATTCGTAATTTCTAATTCGTAATTACCAATCCCTGCCGCCTGTAGCCCGTTGCCTTTTTCACGCACCCCACCTTCTCTATCCAGTCTTTGATCTTGTAGTCATGCATTCGTGCAGTCCTGCGGTCTTGCAGCCTACATCCTACTTATTTTTTATTTTTGTCTTGTGACTTTTGTCTTTTGTCTTGAATTAACTTTTTCCTTTTGCCTTTTACCTTTTCCTCACGCCCCCCATACCTTCCCTATCCGGTCTTTGATCTTGTCATGCAGTTCAGAGTATTTGAAGTAAGAACAAAGAACAAGCGAATTAAGAATGCAGAAGCAAAAAATTCTGATTTCAATATTCGAATGTTCTTCATTCTTCATTCATTTGCCCTGTGCTCCACGCTCTGTGCCCTGCGCCTTCACTCCCCCCATACCTTCCCTATCCGATCTTTGATCTTTTGCTCAAATATTTTAATTAAATGCTTATTTGATTCAACCAAATCGGTTTCCTGTTCCATTGTATCGGCAATTCTTCTTTGTGTTTCAACCGAAGGCAAAGGAATTTTCACTTTACGCACAAGTTCACTATTCAAATTCAGAACTACTCCTCCTGTCGCTCCTTGCTTGAATTGAGATTGAGTAGATGAACTACCAAGGATATAGTATAAGTAATCCTGATCTAAGGATTCATTTTTAATCCTTATAAGAAGCCATCCGTCATGAATTGCGCCAGAAATTTTTAAAATGTAAGGTCTTCCAAAGCTCATCGAGTTAGACAAAATAAAATCACCTTCTTTAACAAGTCTTGTTTTAGTAATTCCCTCTGGCTTAATCTTCTCCTTGGTTGAATATATATACTTTTCTCCTTCTTTTACATCTCCAATTTTAATCCAATTGATCCCATCCTTTGAATCAGTTATGTAATCATTTATAGGGCGCGGAGACCCACCCCTCGCAATAACACACACATCCTCTAACGCCACCATTTTCCATTCCGGATCAATATCAATCCGTGGTTTATAGTTCTCCACCACCTGCCTTGCACCATCAATTATCTTCTGGTAACTCTCTATCTCAGCTACGATTTCCTCCTGGATAGAAAGTGGAGGCAGCGGGATTTGGATTTCTCGGAGTTTGGCTTGATTAAGTTTGGGAACAGTTACTCCCGTTATAAATGGAGTTAGATCCATAAAATTCAATACCTCGACCAAGTAAGTATCTATACATAGCTCTTTTATTGGTTTTAAAACATGGGCATGATTATTTACCCAATATTTCCCTTCTGCAATAAAGGCAGTTTTTTCATTCCTATCCCATTTTGCTCCATCTTCACCAACTAAAACTAATCTTTCCGAAAATATATAATCATGAACATAATCAAGTATGCCAGTGGCACCATAATATGGATATTGTCCAGGAATCCTATCTCCCTGTGTTATTGGTTTCCTTAATCTATCATAAATTTCAACAATGTCTCCTAACGGAATTGATTTAAACTTGGATGATATAATCTCTTTAATCCGATACCTCTCTCCACTTAAGTTATAGTCGCCATTCCCGGAAATCTCACTTTTTGCTACAAGTGAAACTTTTGTTTCTGATTCAAAATCAGCCATTTTGCCTAAGCTGATTTGATTCTTGTAATCTGATATTTTCTGTAATGCATCTGGCAAATCATTCTTCTTTATCGCTCTTCTTTGCGCTCCAAGATCAAACCCATCATTCTCAATCTTTACAAAGAGGATCTTATCTGTCTTTTTAGCCAGTGACTTATCAAGCCACAATATTGAAGTCTTAACTCCGGAATAAGGATTAAAAACCCCGGCTGGTAAAGATATGACTCCTATTAAATACTTTTCAACCAGCATCTTTCTAAGCTGCCTATACGCTTTACCACTTTGAAAGATTATACCTTCCGGTACAATAACCGCTGCCCTGCCATCGGGAGTCAGGTGTTCAGCAATATAGTCCACAAACAACACTTCACTGCGGTTGCTCTGAACCGAGAACCGCTTATGTGGTCTAATCCCTCCCTTAGGCGACATAAACGGCGGATTAGCCAGTATAACATCACTATACTGGTGCCAGTAATCCTCGCTGGTAAGAGAATCGTACTCAAAAATCTGAGGTTCCTTAATTCCATGCAGATACATATTTACCAGTGATAGCCTAACCATATCCGGTGAGATGTCATACCCGTGCATATTATCGGCAAGTACACTTCGTTCATTAGCTGTGAGCTTGTCGCCGCTGTATCCATTGCTTGTGATTATTACTTCATTTACCGATTGGGTACCGTTACCTGCAATCCCCGGATCTTTATCGGGAGTGTAATTTGATGAGTTCTGCTTTATGATGTGCTTGTAAGATGAGATCAGGAATCCTGCAGTACCGCATGCAGGGTCTAGCATGATCTCGTGCTTCTTTGGATCCATTATCGCCACCATGAAGTCAATGATGTGCCTTGGAGTTCTGAATTGCCCTGCATCGCCCTGGCTGCCAAGAATGGATAAAAGAAACTCAAAAGCATCACCAAGCTTTTCACTGTGACTATATTCAAACTCGTTTATGATCTTCAGGAAGCTTTTTAAAGTTTCCGGATCGCGATAAGGCAGGTATGCATTCTTGAAAATATCCCGGAAAAGCTTCGGAACTCCCGGATTAGTATCCATCTTGGCAATAGCCTCGCTGTAAAGGTTCAACAACTCATGTCCGCTCTGGCGGGGATCAAAGATCTTTCTCCATGAGTACTTTGCATATTCACCACAAAAAAATGTTCTTTTTCCACCCATCTCCTCAGACTCCACATCCATGTCGTCCATAAATTTGTAGATCAGCGCAATGGTTATCTGTTCAACCTGTGATTTCGGGTCAGGGACCTTGCCAACAAGGATATCGCGTGCAGTATTTATTCTGTTCTTTGTTTCGCTATCAAGCATGATGATCAGTTAGTGAATTTGTTAAGCGGCACATAGTCTTTTATGTATTCCGGAATAATATGACGCCATCTTTCAGGTATAGCCTTAAGATCTTTTGTGGTAAATGAAGAATTAACATTAAGCTCCGCAAATTTCTTGTCATCTATTATATCGCGCAGTTTGGCATCAGTCAGATATGATTTAAAAAAATATTTCAGTGCGATAATGTCATCCTTCTCTCCGGGTTTGCAGTCGGCTATAAACTTGTTAAACTCTTCGTCCAGCAGTTCTTCCTTCGATTTGATGAATGGTATCAATCCGAAGATGTATTCTACTATTTCCCGCATTGTTACACGCCGGTCTGTTTTGATTGACTTGCGAAGTTTCTCTATAGTATAAAAATCTTCAGGCTTGTTTAATATCTCGCGGTTGATGTGATCAAGCAGCTTATCCCAGTTGCCCTCTTCAAGGCTTTGAAGAACTACTTCATCTTTCTTAACCGTCTCTCCAAACCTGTCAAAGAACATCCGGTCGACCTTCAGTCCCTCTAACCCGACAATAATTTCATTTACGGGATGAAGTGTATCCTGATCAAAATTTTCATACTCCGGGTGGAATGGCACATGAGGTCCCTGTGTTTCTTTGGCTTTATGCAAAGTTGGTAGTTTAAGAACCTGGTCATACTGAAACTTCTCTTCGAAGTATTCATAATTGCCAAAGAAATCGAATAGCTTGAACTTTTTCTTCTCAACCTTGCCAATCTCTTTTGCCAGTGAGGTATCGGCAACCTGAACTGTGAAATTATGTTTTCGCGTACCCCTTCCTTTAATTTGTATAAAATCAGTCGGAGAGAATATCGGGCGCATAAGGCAGATATTCAGTATGTCAGTGCAGTCATAACCGGTTGTCATCATGCCAACCGTAACACAAACGGAGTTCCGCTTTCACATCCGAAAGTACGATAGGTATCCATAAGAAGTCTGCGCTCATATTCCCTTGGATCGTTGCGGGAAGGATTCTTTGCATCAAACCGTTTCAGATAATCCTTTGGAGTCGCAGTCAGCCCCAGCTTGTATCCAATGAAATACTCAAACAGAGCCCTGGCATTACCACCGATTGACCGGTGAGCTTCATCCGATATTACCAGGTCAAAGTCAACAGGGGAAAACAAACAGGTGAATTTATTATTGAATAGCAGCGATTGTACGGTAGTGACTACGATATCTGCATGTCTCCAGTCATCCCGGTTCTCCTTATATATGACTGTTGTGCAATCATTCCGCAGGTACTCTTTAAAAGCTCTGTTAGCCTGGTCCTCGAGTTCGAGTCTGTCTACAAGAAACAATACCCTTTTAGCATTGCTTGTTCGCAGGAACAGCTTAATTACCGCAGCAGAGACAAGTGTTTTCCCGGTACCTGTTGCCATTTCAAAGAGGAACCGTTCATTTCCCTTCCTCACAGAATCCTGAATAGCCCGGACAGCTTCCACCTGGTATTTTCTCAGGAACCGCAGCTTATTTACCACATTAAACTGATCACGGGTGTTTGGATCCTGATACTCCGGTATCTGGCTATAGTTTGGCTTTTGTGTAAGAACAATATAATCCTCAGATATTTTTTCGTTGATGAGACGTTCCGGCTGGGGTTTATATGCAGAGTAGTTTTTAATGGATTGCTGTGTAGGGTATTTAGTAATAATAGAAAGATTGGATTTTTCAATATCCCAGAAGTAATGTATGTTACCATTTGAGAGGATCACATATCCGCAGTTCTGAGTTCTTGCATATTTGCGTGCCTGTTCCTTTCCTGCCAGAGGGTTCTTATCTTCAGATTTTGCTTCGAGTACTATCAGCGGGAATCCCCGTTCATCAAGTAAAAGGTAATCAGCAAATCCGTTTGTAGTCTTCTCATAGTCTTCACCCATGTTATCTGCAACAGTATGGGTGATCTTCATGTTGTTCTCAAGGACTACATTTGCAGTACCGGTGCTATCATCAATGAGCCTCCATCCGGATTCCTGCAGGAGTTGATTTATCTTAATACGGGCTTTAGCTTCTTTTGGGGGCATGATAAACTTTTTCTTAAAACGGTAGTAAGAAGGAGTTAAAGTTAAAAAAAATCCTTAAAAACTGTGTCACAAAATTGCTGTTTCTGACATATAGCTATATATGCGCTCGTGTATAACAAATTGGAGGATTATTCACTTCGTTTATGATCCTCAAAGGGGTGCTTAACATAGAAAAAGCCTTGCCATGCGTCGCGATAATTTAGTTATTTTTTTTGTAATAATCGGGAATGCACATAATTACACTGATTTGTCACCCCTCTTTGCGAAGCAGAGAGGGGCCGGGGGTGAGTTCATGAGATAAGAAGGAGCAAGCTCTTGACGAGTCTGAAAATAAAAAACCCTGCCGTTTCACGGCAAGGCTTTATCTATGTAGCGGAGGAAGGATTCGAACCTCCGACCTTTGGGTTATGAGCCCAACGAGCTACCACTGCTCCACCCCGCAATATCGAAGGGCAAATGTAGTACATTGAGAGCAATTGGCAAAACAAATTTGAAATTATTTTATTTAATAGGTCCGGAGTCCGGAGTCCGAAGTCCGAAGATATACTTCTGGCTTCCGGCTTCCGACTGCATCACATTTTAAAATTTAATTACTAAGTTTGTTTGAAAATTTGCAAGTCAGGTGCCGCTCACTGTGTAGAGATATCTTATTAATTTAAAATAAATTGCTATGCCAAGGGTATTTAAAGCAACAGAAATAGAGAAGGAAGAAAAAGAGGTAAAACGCGACTATCTCGACAGGCATATGCCACATGTGTTTTGTCCCGACACTGTTAAAAGAGGAGAGAAATTTGAGGTTAAGGTGAAGCTGGGAGAAGAGTATCCCCACCCTGATGAGCATGATCATTTCATAAGTGTAATACAGCTTTGGAACAGGGAAACACTTCTTGCTGAAGCCCGTTATACAGCAGGGGTTTATGGCAATTTACCATCACATTTTGAAATCGATTTCTATATTGTTGCGCCTGAGGTATCTATGAACCTCTCTGCTATGGCCGTATGTACAAAACATGGTCTCTGGCAGAGTGAAGATAAACAGGTTAAGGTGGTATAACAGGGTAATATTCCCCTTTTTACTTCCGTTAAAGGAATTGATGAGGCAGGATTATTATCTTTGCAGGCCGATTATAAATTAAAAAATGGCTAAAAACGATAAGAAAAAACGTAACTGGCGCGATAAGTACAGATTTACTGTAATAAACGATCATACCTTTGAAGAGATCTGGAGAGTAAGACTAACCCGATACAATGCATTTCTCCTGATTACATTTCTGGTTGTTTTTATTATCGGTGCCACAACTTCGCTTATTGCTTTCACAAACCTTAGGGAATTTATCCCCGGCTATCCCGATGTTATAATGCGGCGTAATATACTGATGAGTGCTATCCGGCTTGATTCCCTCGATCGTGAACTGGCCTTAAGGGATAAATACTTCGCCAATCTGAATGCAATAATATCGGGTAATCAACCTGTTGAGATGTATGTACGACAAGATACTACAAAGAATTATAAAGCAATAAATTTCAATACTTTACCCGAAGATTCTGCATTAAGAGCCCGGGTCGAAAATGAAGAAAGGTATAATCTTACACTCGGCCCATCAACACCCGAATCTGTTTCAAGTCTTGCAGGCCTGCATTTCTTCCCTCCCGTAAAAGGAATAATATCAGGAAGGTATGATATGCGCACAAAACATTTTGGTACAGACATCGTTACAAAGCCAAAAGCTATTGTCTCATCTGCTCTTGATGGAACTGTTATCTTCACAGGATGGACTATGGAGACAGGATTTGTTATTGAAGTTCAACATCCGAATAATATTGTTTCTGTTTATAAACATAACGCAAGCCTCCTGAAAGAGACAGGAGATCTTGTTCGTGCAGGCGAAGCCATTTCTGTTGTTGGTGACTCCGGCGAACTTTATACTTCAGGTCCTCATCTTCATTTTGAGATCTGGTACAAAGGGAGTCCTCTTGACCCTGAAAAACATATTTTATTCTAATAACCAGGATACCGGGTATGCCAGAAAGAATTGCATTGTTGGGATCAACCGGGTCAATCGGCTCTC
This sequence comes from Bacteroidales bacterium, assembly GCA_030692905.1. Taxonomy (GTDB): domain Bacteria; phylum Bacteroidota; class Bacteroidia; order Bacteroidales; family VadinHA17; genus LD21. Next base: position 20,307 of record JAUYBT010000138.1, on the reverse strand, counting down.
AGGCACTGGATATCATTTCCCGGTTTCCGGAGGAGTTCGTTGTTGAGGTTCTGGTTGCCGGAAATAATATTGATCTTCTGACACAGCAGGCACGGCGATTCCAACCTGATACAGTGGTTATCGGGAATGTCGGACATTATAAGCAACTCAAAGTAAATCTTAGGGATACAAATATAAAAGTATTTGCAGGTAATGAAGCTATTGAACAAGTTGTGACCTCATCAACTGTTGATGTTGTCATTGCATCAATTGTCGGGTATTCCGGATTGAGACCAACAATTGCTGCAATAAAAGCCGGTAAAAAAATCGCCCTTGCTAATAAAGAGACTCTTGTTGTGGCAGGGGAAATTATTGGCAAACTGGTAAGAGAATCCGGTAGCCGAATCATCCCTGTCGATTCAGAACATTCAGCAATCTTTCAATGCCTTGTAGGTGAGTCGGGAAATCCTATCGAAAAAATTACTCTTACAGCTTCCGGGGGGCCATTCCTGAACTGGTCCGAAGAGATGCTGAAAAATGTTAAACCAGGCGAAGCACTCAAACATCCAAACTGGGATATGGGCAGTAAAGTCACAATCGATTCAGCTTCACTTATGAATAAAGGTCTGGAGGTGATTGAAGCAAGATGGCTCTTTGACCTCACTCCTGACCAGATTTCGGTAATCATTCATCCGCAGTCGGTCATCCATTCATTTGTTCATTTTGCAGACGGATCAGTAAAAGCGCAACTTGGAGTTCCCGATATGAGAGTTCCGATTCTGTATGCTCTGACTTATCCCAACCGACTCTGTTCCGATCTTCCGCGTCTGGATTTTAAAAACCATCAGACTCTTACATTTACAGATCCTGATTTGAAAAAATTCCGGAACCTCTCCCTTGCATATGATGCCTTAAAGGAGGGAGGGAACATGCCTTGCATTATGAATGCGGCAAATGAAATAGCTGTTAGCGCATTTCTTAATGAAAAAATAGGCTTTATGCAAATGTCTGATATTGTTGCATATACAATGGAAAACAGTTTGTATTCACCATCTCCCGATCTGGAATTTCTTGAGGTTACTGACTTAAGTGCCAGAGAGGTAGCAAAAATATATATTAATAAACTTCATAAATAAAGATGACAATACTGATAAAAATCCTGCAGTTTGTAATGAGTCTGTCAATTCTTGTAATAATACATGAATTGGGACATTTCGTTCTGGCTAAACTGTTCAAAACAAGAGTTGAAAAGTTTTATCTTTTCTTTGATCCATGGTTTTCGCTTTTTAAATATAAAAAGGGAGATACTGAATATGGGATAGGATGGCTCCCGCTTGGAGGATATGTTAAGATTTCAGGGATGATCGATGAATCAATGGATAAGGAACAGATGAAACAGCCTCCCCAACCATATGAGTTCAGATCAAAGACATCGTGGCAACGACTTCTGATAATGACGGGAGGGGTGATTTTCAATTTTATTTCCGCGATGCTGATTTATGTTTTTGTTCTGTTTGCCTGGGGCGAAACATACCTTCCGACGGCAAACGTAAAATATGGTATTGTGACCGACTCAGTCGGTTATGAGATAGGACTCAGAAACGGAGACAAGATCCTTACTGTCGACAATCGACATGTAGAGAATTTTCTTGAGATCACCACCGATATTGTTTTGAACAACCGCAAAACTATACAGGTTGAACGCGATGGTCAGGTATTGAATATTGAAATTCCAAAGGAATATATTCCTAAAATGCTTAAGGGGAAAGGTCAGATTGACTATAGAACACCTTTTGGGCCCTATGTGATTGCATCCTTTACGAAAAAATCACCGGCCAAAGTTGCCGGAGTTCTCCAGGGAGATGAGTTTTTTGGTCTCGATGACAAAAGATTTCTCTATTTTGATGAATTTCAAAAGTACCTTTTTGATAACAAGGACCGTCCGGTAGTTCTTAATCTTTTGCGTAAAGGTGAAAACCTTAATATCACTGTAACGACTGACTCTTCAGGATTACTTGGTATTGGCAGGACCGGATCTCTTGATCAGATATTTGATCTTAAAACTATAAAATACGGATTTCTGCAATCATTTCCTGCCGGTATTGATAAAGGATTTAAGACAATTGCTGATTATCTCAAGCAATTCAAACTCATTTTTTCAAAAAATACAAAAGCTTATGAATCACTTGGTGGCTTTATTACAATTGGCAGCATTTTTCCCGGTGTCTGGGACTGGCAGTTATTCTGGAACCTGACAGCATTCCTTTCAATTATACTTGCAGTGATGAATATTCTTCCAATACCTGCTCTTGATGGAGGTCATGTGATGTTTTTATTATTTGAGGTAATAACAGGGAGAAAACCAAGCGATAAGTTCCTTGAATATGCACAGATTGCCGGAATGATTTTGCTGTTGTCACTTCTTGTTTTTGCTAACGGGAATGATATTCTGAGGCTGATCAGGAATTAGATTTTATTTTGATCGCTGCTTGTATATAATTAAAGTATTTATAACTTTGTACAAATTCTAATACTAAAAGAGATGGGAAAGATAGGTTTAACAGAGATAATACTTGTATTACTTGTAGTAGTACTCCTTTTTGGCGGTCGCAAGATTCCTGAACTTATGAAAGGGATCGGCCAGGGTATGAAAGAATTTAAGAAAGCTTCAAAATACGATCCTGCAACTGACGATAATAAAGAAGTAGCAAACAAGGATAAATTTTAATATCACAATATTCATAGGAAACCTGCATTGATATGCAGGTTTTTTTGTTTTATTCCACCAACTCATATTTCTGATTTCTTCTGCCCGGAATAAATCCCGCTTCTTTTATTATCGATTGCATCTCATTGGCATTAAATCGATTGTTGGCCCCGGCAGCACTCACCACATTCTCCTCAATCATAATTGAACCAAGGTCGTTAGCCCCGGAATGAAGCGACAACATTCCAATCTCCTTACCAACGGTAAGTATTGAGGCTTGTATATTTCTTACGTTATTCAATAGAATACGACTTACTGCGATCATCCGGATATAGTCGGGTCCGCTGTAACTGCTTTTGATACCATGTTTCCGCAAAAGAACTGTTCCTTCATCCTGAAATGGCCATGGAATAAAGGTTATAAATCCATAATGGTTTTCTGGTTTTTTATCCTGAAGATCCCTGAGCCGGATAAGATGTTCAATCCTCTCCTCTGGTGTTTCTATGTGACCATACATCATTGTGGCAGAAGTGGGAAGGTTTAATTTATGGGCTTCTCTCATAACTTCAATCCACTCTTCCGTGGTAGCTTTTGCAGGAGAAACAATTCTTCTTACACGATCGGAAAGAATCTCAGCACCTGCACCGGGAAGACTGTCAAGTCCTGCTTCGACTAACTGCGAAAGAACATCAGTATAGGATAGCCGCTCCTTTTTTGCAAGATAAACAATCTCCGGTGGTCCGAGAGCATGCAACTTTAAAGAGGGGTATAATTTCTTCAGATTCCTGAAAAGATCAATATAAAAGCCGATGTCAAGATCCGGGTTCATACCTCCCTGTAGAAGAAGCTGATCACCTCCAAGTGAATACAATTCATCAATTTTGCTTATGTAATCATCTGTCGATGTGATATATGCATCGGGTGATCCTTTTTTCCTGCAAAAGTTACAAAATGAGCATTGCGAAAAGCAGATATTGGTAAGGTTCACGTTCCTGTCGATTATCCATCCGGCAATATTCCCTGGATTATGCAATTGCCTGAGCTTATTGGCAACAAACATCAGCTCCTCAACCGGAGCCTGAGTATACAGGGCAACGCCCTCCTCCGTATTCAGCGGAATAAGTCCGAGAGCTTTCTCGTATATTTGTTCTAAAATCATAAGTATAAACAAATTATCTTAATCCTTTTTAACAATAAAGTACCTTTTTTGTTGTCAGGATTAATCAGCGCAAAGGTAGCGCTTTGGAAACGAAACAATCAATATTTTAATTAACTTTGCATCTTCAGAAACCCCCGGATTATTATATGAAACCTCAAATCATAAGAATATCACAAATATCAGCTGACCAATCTGTTATGTGTATTCTTGGAAGTGACCAGATACCTGAAAGGTTAATCCTCAGTAAATCAGAAAAGGAATTTGCTCAAAAACAGTTGCAGGCGAAGGAAGAATTTGTTTTCATTAATTCTTATAATAAATGCACCTACCTTGTCAGATTGAAGGAGGGAATCAGTCCATATAAAATAAAGGAAGAGCTTAGAAAAACTTCTTATAATTTAAGAAAACTGATAAAAGAAAACAACCATTCCGAACTGGTAATTACCTCTGATAATGTTTATAAGGGAGCTATTGAAGATTTTGCTGAAGGACTTCTCTTAAGCGTCTATTCATTCGAAAAGTACAAGACAAAAGCAGAGAAGGGTGAGAGAAAAAATTATCTGACAAAACTTCTCTTACATGGTGATATCAATGATTCAGAGATTAAATGGCTTATTGATCTGACAGATGCAGCCTATTTTACACGCGATCTGATTAATGAACCGGTTAACCATCTGAATGCTACAGCTCTGGCCGGGGAGATTAAAAAAATCGGAGATTCTGCCGGGTTTACAGTTGAAGTGTTGACTAAAGGTAAGATCGAAGCGCTTAAAATGGGAGGACTTCTGGCTGTCAATAAAGGAAGTGTTGATCCTCCGGTATTCTGTATACTTGAATGGCAACCTGAAAACTGTCTTAACAAGAAACCTATTATCCTGATTGGGAAAGGAATTGTATATGATACAGGAGGTCTGAATATTAAAACCGGTGATTATATGGCCGGTATGAATGGAGACATGGCTGGAGCTGCAATAGTTACAGGCGTTTTACATACGGCAGCCATGACAGGTATTCCGCTTCATATCATAGGATTGATTCCGTCAACGGATAACCGTCCCGGAGGAAATGCATATACTCAGGGAGACATCATTACCATGTATAATAAAATGACTGTTGAAATTGGTAATACCGATGCTGAAGGCAGGCTTATCCTGGCCGATGCTATCAGTTATGCATCAAAGTATTCGCCGGAACTTATTATTGATATTGCAACACTGACAGGTTCGGCAGCAATGACCTTTGGAAACCAGGCAATTGCTGTTATGACCAATGCCGACAGAAAATATATCAACCTCCTTGAAGAATGCGGTAACGATGTTTATGAAAGAATTGCTGAATTACCTTTCTGGGATGAATATGGAGAGCTGTTGAAGTCTGATATAGCTGATCTTAAAAATATTGGTGGACGTGAAGCGGGTGCCATAATCGCCGGGAAATTTCTTGAGCGTTTTGCAGAATTCCCATTAATACACCTGGATATTGCCGGTACGGAGATGCTTAAGAAGGATGATTTTTATAGATTAAAGAACGTACCCGGGTCAGGATTAAGGCTGCTTTCAACATTTTTAAAAAGATTTGCAGCTGACTACTCAGATAAGAAATAACAATTTATGGAAAAGAAAATGATAATTGCCGGCATCTCACATGGAGATATAAATGGTATCGGATATGAGGTTATAATCAAAGCTCTTTCTGATCCTGTGATAAATGATATTTGCATACCCGTTGTATATGGTTCCCCCAAGGTGGCAGCTTATCATCGAAAGGCTTTAAATATTAATAATTTCAGTTTCAACAATATCAAGTCTGCTGAAGAAGCCCATTCGAAAAAGGCTAACATGATCAATTGCCTTGATGATAATACCAGGGTTGAGCTTGGTAAGTCGACTCGGCAAGGCGGAGAGGCAGCACTTATTTCTCTCGAAAAAGCTGTGAAAGACCTTATAAGTGGCAAAATTAATGTTCTTATTACTGCTCCAATTGATAAACACAATGTTCAATCAGAAAATTTTCATTTTAATGGGCATACAGAGTATCTGAAATCAAAAGCAGGCACTAAAGAAGTCCTTATGTTTATGATCGGAGAGAGCATGAGAATTGGTTTTGCCAGCGGCCATGTTCCGCTCAGCAAAGTTCCGGAACTGATAACTTTGGAATCGCTCATGCAAAAAATCAGGCTGATGAATCACTCACTCATACTCGATTTCGGAATCCGCAAACCACGTATAGCAGTACTCGGACTCAATCCTCATGCAGGTGATAACTCATTACTGGGAACAGAAGAGGCTGAAATAATTATCCCTGCAATTCAACAGTCACAGGAAGAAGGGATACTGACCTTTGGACCTTTCCCGGCTGACGGATTTTTCGGAGCCGGATCATTCACAAAATTCGATGGTATACTTTCAATGTACCACGACCAGGGACTTCCTCCATTTAAGGCGTTATCGTTTGATTCAGGGGTTAACTTCACTGCAGGATTGCCTTTTATCAGGACATCCCCGGTTCATGGAACTGCTTTTGCAATTGCCGGAAAAGGCGAAGCCTCGGAAAACTCATTCCGTCAGGCAATTTACCTTGCCTGCGACATATTCAGAAACAGGAAGATCTACGCCGAAATATCAAAAAATCCTTTGAAGCATCAAGATATCGAAATTCATAGTGACCGTATTGATGAACTTCCTCCGGATATTTTTATTGCCGAACAATAATTATGATAGATTATATTAAAGGAGCCATAACCCAGATCACTCCGACATTCCTTACCCTTGAAACCGGGGGAATCGGCTATCTTCTCAATATTTCGATATCCACATTTTCGAAACTTGAAGGGAAAAACGAATATAAGCTCCTTGTGCATGAGGTCATCAGGGAGGATAGTCACCAGCTTTTTGGATTTGCGGATAGTGAAGAACGGAATATTTTCAGATTGTTGATTTCTGTTACAGGTGTTGGTGCAAATACTGCAAGGATGATGCTTTCTTCACTTAGTCCGGGTGAAATAGAAAAGGCAATTATTGGGTCCGATGTAAATATTCTTAAGAGTGTTAAGGGTATTGGATTAAAAACCGCCCAGAGGATAATTGTTGACCTGAAAGACAAACTGGGCAAACAGGCAGGAAGTGGCGAAATATTTGCATTTGCAGACAATACAAAACGGGAAGAGGCGTTATCTGCATTAGTGATGCTTGGATTTGCCAAAAGCGCTGTCTCAAAAGTCCTTGATAAAATAATCAGAGAAGAAAAGAACCTGACTGTGGAGGATATGATTAAGAGAGCGCTTAAAAACTTGTAATTCTGAATGTAAGCCGGATTGGGATCAGGGATATCATATAAAAATCTTCTGGTATTTTCGTATCTTGTACTGTTCGCTTCTTTTCTCTTAAGGTTCACAGAAGCAAGTAGTCAGACTGCTTTACAGGCTACCGGGGCAGTTGATACAACCCGCAGATCAGTTTTGAAATTAAAAGATAATTCCGGAATCCCCTGGGAATCAAAACAAAAGGCTCCTCTTTTCCTCGATAATCCGTCAAATTTTAAATCGACTGTAATTTATGACCCTGATAAGAATGAATACATTCTTTATCAGAAAATTGGAGCTTTCGATTATCGGACGCCTGTACATATGAACCCGGAAGAATTCCGGAAGTATGAGTATAGCAGAGCAATGCGTGACTACTGGCAATCACGTATTTCCGGACATGAATCAGGTTTCAGGTCAAACCTGATACCACAGATCGAAATCGGTGGTGCAGCATTCGATAAGATTTTCGGCAGCAACACAATCAATATTATCCCCCAGGGATCAGCTGAACTGATCTTTGGGATTAATATTTCCCGGACTCAAAACCCGGCACTTTCGGAAAAACTCCAAACAATATCTACATTCGATTTCAAAGAAAAAATTCAGATGAATGTCACCGGTACAATTGGTGACAAAATGCAGCTGGGTGTCAATTATAATACTGATGCCATGTTTGAGTTTGAGAACAGGACTAAACTTCAATATGCAGGAAAGGAAGATGAGATACTGAAAAAAATTGAAGCCGGAGATGTTACACTTCCTCTTACCGGGACTCTGATCACGGGAAGCTATAGTCTTTTCGGTCTTAAGACAGAAATGCAATTCGGGAAACTGACAGTTACAACAGTGCTTTCGCAGCAAAAGGGGGAATCGTCAGTAATTGAAGTTAAGGGAGGTGCCCAATTAACGGATTTTGAAGTGTATGCCGATGAGTATGAAGCAAACCGGCATTTCTTTCTATCACAATATTTCAGGGATACTTATGATGAGGCATTGAAGAACCTGCCGGTTGTCAGTTCAGGTATAAACATTGAGAGGATTGAAGTCTGGGTCACAAATAAGTCAAGCCGCTTTGAGGAAGCCAGCAACAGGAATATAGTTGCTTTTATGGATCTTGCTGAAAATGCGAACCATATTTTCAACAAAATCCCGGCATTTCAGCAACCCCCGGGTGCAATGATGTACCCTGATAACAATACGAACAGATTGTATGAACTGCTTACTACTGATTATGGAATGATAAGAGATGTTGACCAGGTCACGAATGCATTTGACCCTTTATATCCTGGTTTCCAGATCGGACGCGATTTTGAGAAGATTGAAAACGCCAGGAAACTTAATGAAAGGGAATATTATTTTAACAGGCAATTAGGGTATCTTTCGTTGAACACTTCCCTGAATACCGATGAGGTTCTTGCAGTAGCTTATGAATATACACTTGGAGGTCAGATATTTAAAGTAGGAGAGTTTTCAACTGACGGGATCAGTGCCCCGCAGACTCTGATTCTTAAACTACTTAAAGGAACCACCTTAAGCCCCAAACTGCCAACGTGGGATCTGATGATGAAGAACGTATATTCCCTCGGCTCCGGGAAACTTGAAAGAAAGGATTTTGAATTGAATGTTCTTTATCAGGACGATAAGACAGGTAATTCAATCAACTACCTCCCTGAAGGAAAGCTTGCAGATAAGATACTCCTGCAGGTAATGGGGCTCGACAATCTGAATTCACAGCTTGACAGGGAGCCCGACGGCTATTTTGATTTTATTGATGGCGTTACGGTTATGCTTGACAGGGGGAAAATTATCTTCCCTGTAATTGAACCATTCGGAACCCATCTTAAAAAAATGATTGCCGATCCTAATCTGGTCAGCAAATATGTTTTTCAGGAACTTTATGATTCAACCCAGACGGTTGCCCGCCAGATGGCTGAGAAAAACAAATTCAAACTGACAGGACAATACTCATCTGAATCAGGATCAGAGATAAGACTTAATGCATCGAGCATTCCACAGGGAGCCGTAAAGGTAACTGCAGGAGGAGTTCCTCTTACTGAAAATACTGATTATACCGTTGATTATAATATGGGAACTGTTAGAATAATTAACAGCGCTCTTATTGAATCGCAAACACCGATTCATGTTTCACTTGAGAGCAATCAGTTTTTTGGATTCCAGACAAAAACTCTTGTCGGTACACATCTCGACTACAGAGTTTCAGATAACTTCGATATCGGGGGAACAATACTTCACCTGACAGAAAGACCATATACCCAGAAAGTCAACTTTGGCGAGGAACCGATTTCAAATACAATCTGGGGATTAAATACCTCATACAAATCGGAATCACAATTACTCACAAAGATCATTGACAAAATACCGTTTCTTGACACAAAAACTCCTTCAACATTTTCCTTTTTTGGTGAGTTTGCGAATCTGATTCCTGGTCATTCAAGGGCAATATCAAATGCCGGGAATTCATATATCGACGATTTTGAAGCCAGTGAAATACCCCTGGATCTTAAATCATTTAATGCCTGGACAATTGCCAGTATTCCTCAGGGGCAGGATCTGCTTTTTCCTGAAGCCAGATTTAATAACAACCTTGTAAGCGGATTTAACAGAGCTAAATTAGCATGGTACGTAATTGACCCGCTTTTTTTACGTAACGGATCATCAACCCCAAATCATATTAAACAAAATCCTGATGAACAGTCAAGCCATTTTGTAAGAGAAATATACGAAAATGAAATTTTCCCTTACAGAGAAAGCCCCAGTGGAATTCCCACGAATATAACCGTTTTAAACCTTGCATATTATCCCGGTGAAAAGGGTCCATATAACTATGATACAGATACTGGTCCATACTCTGAAGGGATGAACTCAGGTGGTAAGCTTAATGATCCTAAATCGAGATGGGGAGGTATAATGAGAGAGGTTCTGACCAGCGATTTTGAAACTGCCAATATTCAATATGTAAAGTTCTGGGTGATGGATCCTTTTGTTGAAAATCCCAATCATGAGGGGGGAGGCCTATATATTAACCTGGGAAATATTTCTGAAGATATTTTGCGTGATTCAAGGAAAAGTTTTGAAAACGGACTTCCCGGTTCGCCTGTTCCCAAAAATATTGATACTACGGCATGGGGAAGAGTACCCACTGTTCAGGCTGTTGTCCATGCTTTTGACAATGCTCCTGAATCGCGTTTATATCAGGATGTCGGACTTGATGGATTAAGAGACCAGGATGAACAGTCCTTTTTCAGGGATTATCTTCAGAAAGCATTATTTATCACCAGCCCTGAGACCTACCAGGAGATATTGAATGACCCGTCAGGCGATGATTTTCATTATTTCAGGGGATCAGATTATGATGATCAGCAGTTAGGGATCCTCGACAGGTACAAAAAATATAACGGACAGGAAGGGAACTCCCCTACATCAGAGATGTCGAAGGAATCCTATCCTACTTCCGGTTCAACATTGCCTAACATGGAAGATATTAACCGCGATAATACATTGAGTGAAACGGAGAGTTATTATCAGTACAAAGTCAGCATGAGGCCTGAAGATCTCAAAGTAGGATCAAATTATATCGTTGATGAAATTGAATATACAGCCAAAACGGACACCGGCGGATCTAAAGTGAAATGGTATCAGTTCAAAATCCCGATTACAGATTATCAGAAAGTTGTTGGTCCGATAAAAGACTTTAAATCAATTCGTTTCATGAGGATGTTCTTCAGGGATTTCAGCGAACCTGTTATTATGCGATTTGCGAAACTTGATCTTGTGAGGGCTGAATGGAGGAAATACAATATTTCATTTATGGAAGGTGGCGAAAGGGTAACAGTGCCTGAAGCCACTGATGGTACATTTGAAATAAGTTCGGTAAGTATTGAAGAGAATTCAGGACAAGAACCTGTTAATTATGTTTTACCACCCGGATTTGACAGAATAACCGACCCACAGAACCCACAGTTGAGGCAGCTCAACGAACAATCCATGGTGCTTAAGGTTCAGAATCTTGAGGATGGGGATGCCCGTGCTGCCTTCAGGAATGTCAACCTCGATATAAGACAGTATCGCAGGTTACGAATGGAAGTCCATGCTGAAGCCATGATAGGACAACCATTGCAGAATGATGAATTGACAGCATTTATCAGAATCGGATCAGATTATAGGGGTAATTTTTATGAATACGAGATTCCTTTAAAACTTACTCCTCCAGGTCGTTATGATAATAATTCAGATGGGAAAAGAGAAGAAGTGTGGCCGGTGGAAAATAGCTTTGATATAGATCTGTCTGTTTTACAGGATGCTAAACAGGAACGCAACAGGCAAATGCAGGAACCCGGATCATCATTAAGCGTTTCGGATATCTTTGTTTATCCGCATGGAGGCGCGCGGGTTTCAGTTTCCGGGAACCCTAATCTGAGTAATGTGAGAGTCATTATGATAGGGGTGAGGAATCCTATTAAAACCAGAAACCAGGCTGCTGACGACGGGAATCCCAAATATGGCGAGGTGTGGATCAATGAACTGCGGCTCAGCGATTTTATTGAAAACGGAGGGTGGGCTGCCAATGCTCATTTACAGGCCCGTCTTGCTGATTTGGGTACAATCGATATGGTTGGACAAGCCAGTACTCCAGGATGGGGAAGTATCGAGAAAAAGGTGAATGAACGAAGCAAGGAGCAGATCATGAAGTATGATATTTCATCCAGCGTAGAATTGGGAAAATTTTTCCCTGAAAAGATTGGTGTCAGGTTTCCGGTATACGTTGGTTATTCAGAAACCAGAATTAAGCCTCAATATAATCCGCTCGATCCTGATATTCCTTTGCAGGATGCGTTAGATGGAGCTAAAAATCAAAACGTAAAAGATTCTATAAGGACTATTTCGGAGGATTTTGCAAGAAGGAAGACTATTACGGTAAGCAATGCCGGTATAACAAAACGGGGTGAAAAACCCCATGCCTGGGATCTTGCAAACTTCACTGTAAACTACACATACAACGAGATTTACAGAAGCAATACCAAAACCGAAATTGATCTTGAAAAGAATTACAGGGGAGGTATTAATTATGATTTCGAAGCACAACCTGCTAATGTAATGCCCTTTAAGAATGTGGAATTTTTAAATTCCCCGGTTTTAAAGCTTATTAAAGACTTTAATTTTTATGTTTTTCCAAAAAGCTTATCATTCCGGACCGATCTGAACCGGTTTTATAATGAATTAAAAACAAGAAATATAAACAACCCATACCTTAGGGTTACTCCATCCTTCAGAAAGGATTTTGAATGGAGCAGGATTTATGATTTCAAATATGATGTTACCCGGCAGTTGAAATTTGATTTCACCGCTACAAACCTTGCCCGGATAGATGAACCATTCGGAGGTGTTGACAAAAAGAGGTACAGCAACAGTTATGAGAACTGGCGCGATTCGGTAATGGTTAATCTGAGGAATTTCGGCAGGACAACTACCTATAAACATTTTATTAATGTTACCTATACAATTCCTGTAAATAAGCTTCCTATGCTTTCGTGGGTAAATGCCAATGCCCGTTATAGTGCGGATTATACCTGGCTTGCAGGCCCGCTTTTCCCTGACAGCTTGAACATCAATCTGGGGAACTCAATTAAGAATCATAATGAGCTGACATTAACTGTAATGGCAAACATGTCAACACTCTACAGCAAATCGAAATTCCTTAAAAGCATTGAGGATAATACACGTCCCGATGCAGCGCAGAAAATGAAGGTTGAATTAAAAACCGTTACGTATACGAAGGATAATGTAAACTTTAAAGTGAACGCTGTTAAGGCAATTAATCATAACCTTAATACAAAGGATGTAATAGTTAAGATTGTCGGTAAGAGTGGTGAAGAAGTGAAAGGTAATATGAAAATTGTCGATGAGAACAGGGTCAATTTTACAGCAGCTGAGCAGGCTGACGGTGCACGGGTGTTAGTTGAGGGTAAGGTTAAGAAAAACAGGAATCCGCTTACTGTTACAGGTGAATATCTGATAAGGGCCTTGATGGGAGTGAGGTCGGTAAGTCTGACTTATACATCCGCCCAGGGACAATTCCTTCCCGGATATTCCCCTGAAACAAAATTCCTGGGAATGTCAAACTCTAATGATATCCTTGCCCCCGGATGGCCGTTTATTCTCGGATACAGCGATAAAAACTTCTTTGATAGAGCAGTCACAAATGGTTGGATTTCAACAGATACTTTGCTCAATACCCCTGCATTATACAATAATAAACTCGACATTTCTGCCCGCAGTCTTGTAGAACCATTTCCTGGTTTGAGGATTGATATCAATGCTGACAGAAGATATTTAGAGGCCGTAAGTTCATATTATGTTGCCGATAATAATGGAAATTTCCCCGACAGTACGCGTAACCGCATTATTTCCGGTAACTTCTCCATCTCCGTTATTTCATGGGGAACTGCCTTCGAAAAGATATCGAAGGAGAATGATTACTTATCTCCTACATTTGAAGCTTTTAAGAATAATGCCATTATTATATCGGAAAGGAGAGCCGCGGAAAGACAGAAGATAGATCCGGGTTATGACCCTTATACTGATCCGCTAACTGGTAACCCGGTAGATGGGCCATTTAAAAGCGGATATGGGAACACCTCCAGAGAGGTTTTGATACCGGCATTTATTGCTGCTTATACAAAATCAAATCCCAAAAAAGTGGGACTTGAAACTTTTCCCGGGGCTTTAAGAATGATGCCAAACTGGCGAATAAATTTTGATGGCTTATCGAAGTTCGAATTTATACAAAGAACATTCAGATCTGTGAACCTGATGCATCAGTACAGAAGCACTTATCAGATCGGTTCATTTATTACAAACATGAGTTATGAGGTCGATGGTGGTGGAATAAACAGGATAAGGGACCTTCAGAACAATTATATCCAGCAATATGAAATTAATGTTGTGTCCATCAACGAACAATTCAGCCCCCTGATAAATATAGACCTGAACTGGAAAAACAGCCTTACAACGAGATTCGAATGGAAAAAATCACGCACTGTTTCACTTAATCTGACCAGTAATCAGATAGCTGATGCGAGAATTAATGAACTTATATTCGGTGCGGGATACAGGTTTGATAATGTCCAGATAATTCTCAAAACAAGAGGCGGACAGAGAGCACTGAAAAGTGATCTGAATTTAAGACTCGATTTTTCGGTTCGCGATAATAAAACACTTGCAAGGAAGCTGGTAGAGAATGTTAACCAGCCGGTTGTAGGGCAGAAGGTATTTACTATTGGAACCACTGCTGATTATGTTCTGAGCGACAGGTTTAATCTACAGATCTTCGCTGATCATAGTATGAATAATCCGTTTGTTGCCAATACTTTTCCAACATCGAACACTAACTTCGGATTCAGTGTTAAGTTCACACTTGTTCAATAGAGTGAAGTTAAGTCTATGCAATTCAAAAAAAGAGATTTATCACCTTATATAAACAAATTTTTTTTTTATTTTTGGCTGGATTAACAGAAGACAGAGAAATATTCTAATTATTATCTAAAACCATCTCAGATATGAATGTTCCGGTAAATTTATTGTACACAAAAGACCATGAGTGGCTTCGCGTTGAAGGAAACATAGGTTATGTCGGAGTTACCGATTTTGCACAGGGTGAGTTAGGTGATATCGTTTTCATAGAAATTGAAACCGTCGGGGAGACACTTAACAAAGAGGAGGTATTTGGTACCATCGAAGCAGTAAAAACAGTATCAGACATGTTTATGCCGGTAAGCGGAGAGGTTCTTGAAGTGAATCCTGCACTTGAAGAGTCGCCTGCTGTTGTTAATAAGGACCCTTACGGCAAGGGATGGATGGTTAAGATCAAGATCACTAATCCTTCTGAAGTCAACGACCTTCTGACAGCAGAAAAATATACAGCTTTGTTATAGAGTCTTTTTTACTTCAAATTCCTGGTAACCTTCAACTATATCACCAATTTTTATGTCGTTAAAGTTATGAATGTTAAGTCCGCATTCATACCCTCCTACAACTTCTTTCACATCATCCTTAAAGCGTTTGAGTGATCCAAGTTCACCTGTATAAATCACGATACCATCGCGGATTATCCTGACCCTGGTATTCCTTGTAATTTTGCCCTCTTTGACATAACAACCAGCTACTGTTCCGACTTTTGTGACTTTAAATACTTCGCGGATTTCAAGTGTTGCTACAATCTCCTCTTTAACTTCCGGCATGAGCATACCTTCCATTGCTGATCTTATCTCCTCTATGGCATTGTAGATGATAGAATAAAGGCGTACATCAATCTCCTCTTTTTCAGCAAGTTTACGTGCACTTAAAGAAGGTCGTACCTGAAACCCTACTATAATAGCGTTCGATGCTGCTGCAAGCAGAACATCCGATTCCGAAATCTGTCCTACAGCCTTATGAATGACGTTAAGCTGGATCTCAGGAGTTGAGAGTTTAATAAGCGAATCGCTTAAAGCTTCCACGGAACCGTCAACATCACCTTTTACTATAATGTTAAGTTCCTGGAAGTTACCGATAGCTATTCTTCGGCCAATCTCATCAAGAGTAATATGTTTCTGAGTACGGAGACCCTGTTCCCTCTGTAGTTGAGCCCTCTTTGTTGCTATATCTTTTGCTTCACGGTCGCTCTCCATCACGTTAAATTTATCACCAGCCTGCGGTGCACCGTTTAATCCCAGAATAAGTGTAGGAGTAGCAGGACCAACCTCTTCAACCTTGTATCCTCTTTCGTTGTACATGGCTTTTATATGTCCAAAGCAGCTGCCTGCAAGCATAATATCACCAATTCTGAGTGTTCCGGCTTTAACCAGGACAGTTGCTGTAAATCCTCTTCCCTTATCGAGAGATGATTCAATAACTGTTCCGATAGCCGGTTTGTCAGGATTTGCCTTAAGATCGAGCATCTCAGCTTCAAGAAGGATCTTGTCGAGAAGAAGGTCAATATTGAGTCCGCTTTTAGCCGAAATCTCCTGCGATTGGTACTTGCCTCCCCAGTCTTCAACCAGGTAATTCATAGTTGCCAGAGCCTCTTTGATCTTATCGGGATTTGCAGAAGTCTTATCAATTTTGTTGATAGCGAATATAATCGGGACACCTGCTGCTGAGGCATGATTAATAGCTTCTCTGGTCTGAGGCATAACACCATCATCAGCTGCTACTACAATAATTGCTATGTCAGTTATTTGAGCACCTCTTGCACGCATGGCTGTAAAAGCCTCATGTCCAGGCGTATCCAGGAAAGTTATCTGACGTCTGTCTTCGAGGATAACTCCATATGCACCGATATGCTGAGTAATACCTCCGGCTTCACCTGCAATCACATTTGTATTCCGGATATAGTCGAGCAATTTTGTTTTCCCATGGTCAACATGACCCATTACAGTAACAATCGGAGGCCTTGGTTTAAGATCTTTCTCTTCATCTTCAACTTCCCTTACTGCTTCCTGCAATTCCGCACTGACAAATTCCACAGTGAAACCAAATTCATCAGCAAGAATTGCCATTGTTTCAGCATCGAGACGCTGGTTAATGGATACAAAAAGCCCAAGATTCATGCACGTGGAAATGATGTCAGTAACGGGAATGCTCATCATCGAAGCAAGTTCATTAACTGAAACGAATTCCGTTACTTTAAGAATATTCTTATCCTGTTCTATCTTATCAACTACCTCTTTATGTTTTTGGCTGATAGCCTCTCTTTTATCTCTTCGGTACCTCGAGCCCTTTGATTTACCTTTTGTAGTGAGCCTGGCAAGGGTCTCTTTAATCTGCTTCTGAACTTCTTCTTCATTCACCTCAGCCCTGACAGGTCTTTTTTTAATGACTTTCTTGGCGCCGAACTTTTCCTTTTTATCGGTAGGTATAGGTTTGACGACAGGTGTTCCCTCTTTTTCTTTCAGTATTCTCTTTCTTCTCTTTTTTCTCCGGAAATCGGAATCCCCGCTTACCCTTACAGGTTGAAACGGAATAGTTTTCTTTTTCTCTTCTACAGGCAAATCTATTCTTCCGACAACTCTTGGTCCAACCAGCTTTTTAAAATCTGTCTTATAAAGAGCGATAATATCCTCTTCCTGTTCAGGGATGAGCACTTCATCAATTATTTCTTCAACAAAAAGCTCTTCAATCAAAGGTTCGGGGATAGTTTCTTCGATAATTTCAGGTTCTTTCTTTGCAACCACTTTCGGTTCTTCCTGCTTACGGATATCTTTTTCTTTAGGCTTTTCTTTCTGTTTCTCTTTCTGTTCCTCTTTTTTTACAGGTTTGGTGTCTTTGGCAACTGTATCGAGGTCAATTTTCCCGACAATTTGAAGATCAATATTTGTTTTAGGTTCTTTTTCTTCAACGGGAACTGTGGTAACAGGCGTTTCCTTTTCGGCGGCAGGCTTTTTCTTATCAGTTTTTTCAGCTTCAACCGGGGTTACCGAAACCTTCTGCCCGGGTTCTTCTTTGGGTAGCGCTGCCTTTTCAACCTTTGGTTTTAATGTCTTTTCAAGGTCAATTTTGCCAACAAGTTTTATATCAGGCTTTTTGATTTCGGTCTTGATATCCACAGTTGTCTTAACTCCCGAAGAATCTTTGACCAGAACATCTTCATCCCTGTCAGCATCATCAGATTCAATTTTCTCTGAAAAATCATCAATGGAAACAGATTCCTTTTTCCTGTGGAGATCTTTAAGGATGAGTTTTTCAGATTCTTTTTTAACGCTGATGTCTGTGCTATATTCTTTTACAAGCAGAATATATGCTTCATGCGGAAGTTTTGTATTTGGGTTGGAATCAAGGTCGAACCCTTTCTTGTGCAGAAATTCCACAATAGTGGATATTCCTACATTGAATTCGCGGGCTGCTTTGCTTAATCTTGTAACCTTAATATCCTCTGTCATAAATATGCCTTGCCTTTATTTAAACTTCAAAAAACAATCTGTTTGTGAATAGCTTATATTAATATTTTATTCAAATTCGGCTCTGAGGATATTAACAACCTCTTTAACAGTTTCCTCTTCAAGATCAGTCCTTTTAACAAGGTCGCTGATTGAAAGGTTTAAAACGCTTCTTGCAGTATCGCAACCAATAGCTTTGAGCTCTTCGATTATCCAATCTTCAATTTCATCACCAAATTCCTCAAGATTAACATCTTCCTCATCTTCTCCACCCGGTTCCCTGTAAACATCAATCTCATAGCCGGTAAGTTGGCTTGCAAGCTTAATATTAAGACCTCCCTTACCAATAGCAAGAGATACTTCATTCGGTTTCAGATAAATTTGTGCCCTTTTTGTCTCTTCAACAAGTTTGATAGAGGTTATCTTTGCCGGACTGAGTGCCCTTTGGATGAAGAGTTGATTGTTGGAAGTAAAGTTGATCACATCGATATTTTCATTACGCAATTCCCTTACGATCCCGTGTATCCTTGAACCTTTCATTCCAACACATGCACCAACAGGATCAATTCTCTCGTCGTACGACTCAACAGCAACCTTGGCACGCTCCCCCGGAACCCTTACGATCTTTTTAATGGTAATCAGCCCATCAAAAATTTCAGGGACTTCCAGTTCAAATAACCTTTCAAGGAATACCGGCGATGTACGGCTGAGAATAATGAACGGTGTATTGTTTCTCATTTCAACCTTGATCACCACTGCCCTTATTGAATCTCCTTTACGGAAATGGTCGGAGGGTATCTGTTCGCTTTTGGGCAGAATAAGTTCATTACCATCATCGTCCAGAACAAGGATCTCTCTCTTCCATACCTGGTAAACTTCACCGCTAACTATTTCGCCGATCCTGTCTTTATACTTGTTGTATATATTATTCTTCTCAAGATCGAGTATCCTTGCGGTAAGATTTTGTCTTAACGATAATATTGCTCTTCTTCCGAAGTCAAGAAATTTGACCTCATCAGAAACCTCTTCGCCAACTTCATAATCTTCATCTATCTCCTTGGCCTTTGAAAGAGGTATCTGTATTATAGGATCAGTTAACTCTTTATCGTCTACAACAACCCTGTTCCTCCATATTTCAAAGTCACCCTTATCGATATTGACAATAATGTCAAAATTATCAGCTGAACCGTACTTCTTTGCAAGCATGCTTCTGAATACATCTTCAAGAACGCTCATCATGGTAGGGCGGTCAATATTTTTCAGCTCCTTAAATTCCGAAAAAGTGTCGATTAAATTAACATTTTCCATCTGGTGTAAACTTCTTATTATTACTTAATTGTTAAAATAACTCTTGTCGATTTTATCTGGTCTAAATTGAAAGAAATATCCTTCAATTCTTTTGTTTTTCCTTTAACTTTCAATTCTGTCTCAAGCTCAAATCCGCCTTCTGTAACGTTTTTTAGTTTGCCGACATGCTTATAGCCCTCATTGTCAATAACTTCTACTTTTTTGCCTTCATTTTTTAAATACTGTTCAATAACTGTAAAAGGCAAATCAAGACCGGGTGACGATACTTGTAACTCAAAATCCATCTTATCGCGGTCGAGGCTCTTTTCAATATGTCTGTGTATAGCTGCACATTCATCAATTGTTATGCCTTCATTTTTATCGGCCAGTATAGTGATCCTATTGGCGTTGCTTACTTTTACAGCAACAAGAAAGAGTCCGGTTCCCTTTATGAACTCTTCAACTAATCCCTGTATCTCCTGTTTTTCTACCATTTTCTGAAAACCGATAACAAAATAGGGGACTCTGGTCCCCTAGTTCTCAAACACCCCTCAATTCGGTTGCAAAGGTATATATTTATATTAAATCACCAAAAATATTAACATTAATATTGAAGTATTATGCTTGTGGTTCAAAGATGTAGCTTGAAAATCAGCAAACATTTCGATATTTGCGATTAACTTTAAACTTACAGGTAACAGATTCTAATATTTCAGTGATCACTGTGAAACAGGCAGATATATATGACAATAATGACAGGTTAATACTTGAAAATTGTACGTTATGCCCAAGGGAGTGCCGGGTGTAATCTGCATTGCATTTATTGTCAGAATCACGAAATAAGCCGGCCTGGATCAGTAATACGGAATACGGAAATGGACCTGCACACAGTGTTGGATCGTATAGAAGAATTACTTTCAAAAGGTATTACAGCTGT
>JAUYBT010000127.1 GCA_030692905.1 Bacteroidales bacterium | reverse complement strand
GCGATCCATATCTTTTGATACAATGTAGTTAACAGGAAACACTCCCGAATTTGGATTCAGGATAAACAGTGCTTTATGGATTTTTTCTGTAACCGTCATTTTCATGTCCAAATTTACAGAAGATTTTTTCAATGTAATGTAATAACCATGGAAGATGTTCAGGTAAAGACATTATTTCTTTAATAACAGAGAGTCAAGTTAGGTTATTCCATGAAAGGGTATTTAAAATCGGTAGCAGGTTTCAGGGTTTCTTTGATTGTTCCTCTATTAGGCACTTTCAACTTTTTGTAGTAATTTGGATTCGGTTTTAAACTGAATTTATTTACACATTTTCCAAAAACCAGGGATATGTCAGAATCAAAATACTATCATTTTACTGCGACGGGATCATTTTATGACGTCGGAACACTTGGGGAGGCTATTGCTGCATCAAATGAGGGCGGTTTTGTTTGGTTCAATTTTTATCAACCCTCAAAAGAAGAACTCTCTTCCCTTATCGATACAATTGGTATTCATCCATTGTCTGTCGAAGATTGCTTTGATGTGCAACAGGTTCCGAAGATTGAGTATTTCACGAATAATACTTTTATTATTTTTAATGCTTTCAGTTATGCCGAAAGGGCACTTTTTATAGATGAGGTAAATCTTTTTATAGGAAAAAATTTTCTGATAACTGTCAGTGGGCATAATTCAGGAACAAGAAAACCGTTGAATAATATTGCAGGGATTATTGAAAACGGCCACCTAAATGCTAAATCCGGACCGGATTTTTTAATGCATATTGTGCTGGATTATCTTGTTGATCAGAAGTACAAAGCATTCGATGACATGGAAGAAGAACTTGAAGAAGCAGAAGAATCCTTACTTAGGAATGTTGAAAAATTTCAACCTATGCAACTTCTCCGTCTGAGAAAATATCTGTTGAACCTGAGGAAAAGTTTGTTCCACGAGAGGGAAATTCTTGTTAAAATTTGCAGGTTGGATTGTCCTTTTGTCACTGAAAAAGCAATAGTACATTATCGCGATATTTATGATCATCTGGCTAAATTCTTTGAACTGACAGAAACATACAGGGAGATTGAAACCAGTTTGATGGAGTTATACACTTCACTTCTTAACAATCTGATGACTAAAATGTCAAACGATACTAATTCTTCTGTAAGACGACTTACTCTTATTGCCACCATTTTTATGCCTCTGACTTTGATTGCAAGTATCGGCGGTATGTCGGAATGGTCAATGATGACTGGTACTTCAAACTGGAAGCTTGCCTATCCACTCTTCCTTTTAGGAATGGTGGTTATTGGAATTTCAAATTACTTTCTCATTAAGAGTATTGAAAAAAAGGAATCAAACAGACGCCGTAAATTAAATGATTGGGAACCAGATTAACGGTAATATTTGATTTAAAAGGATGGCTATAATTCTTTTGACATCTCATTAAAAATACTGAGAATCTCCTCCTTCTGTTCTTCGGCAGCTTCAAGATGGCCCCATACCGACCGGGTCTGCCATAGACCATCAAGAGCAGAATCGTGATATGACCTTATCAGGTGGGGAATTTCTTTTTCGTTTAAAATCTCATCGAGAAGTTTTGCCTCTATCTCGTTATTAAAAACCAATATTTTAACTGTCTTTTCCATCGTTGTTCCTTTTTTGGTTTCAAAACTATCAATCTTTTCTTCCCGCCTTAATAATAAAGAAAGAGGAGACTATTTTTGAAGGATCATTTTCTGACCGGGCTGTTAGTTTCACTTTAGCAGAGTTTGAATGCACTTTTTCGTGTGAAATATACACAGGTATTTTTTCAGAATCGCCGGGCTTCATTGATGTCAGGCTATTCAATAGTTGAGCTTTCCAGCCTTCTCCTTCAACATTTATTGTCAAACGGAAGATATCATAATTGAGGCTGGCTGATATATCCTTATTATGCAGAGCCGGATCTGTTTCTGCCATTTCCCCTGTGTTCGTAATTGTGTAGGTACAATACTCTGCCTGATTCTTCATTCTGAATGATGAAGGAGGAACAATATCCACTCCACGCTTTTGAGGACCCGATCCATCAAGTGACCTTATTCCGATTTTATAGGATAGTATTCCATCCGCATTCTTTTGAAAGTTAATAATATAAAAATGTAATCTATTGGGAACATCTTCCCATTCAAACAGACTGCCTGAATTATTCCCCACATGAAACAGTGCATCATTCAACTGGCGGTAATCAGCTATTGTCCGCATTATCGCACTACCATCGGGCTTTTTATAGTCAACTTTGTTTATATCTTCAGGATGTGCATCTATAACCCAGTTAAAACAGTTGAATCCGTTGGCTCCTCCATTGCGGCTTTCCTTATCCTTATTCTTTGCCAGAAGTACTCCATTGTCGGGGCAGAATGAATCATATCCAATTCTCTGTACTGTTTCAAGTGAATAGAAATCAAAATTGGGAATGCCCGGAGAAAGCGGATTTACTGATGGATCATCTATAGGAGTCCGGTCGTGTGGCTCTGCACCGTCGAGCCTGATAATTATACCGGCAAATGTGCCTGGTAACGGTTCAACAGCCCTGGCAGTAATAGTTGCAACTACCGGCCCCGATTTTGCCAATCCGTCACGGCTGATGGTTAATACCTGGTTATCAGGGATGAAACCATTTACCATTCTGTTTCTGAGCATCAATCCGGCCGGCATGGAAGCACCCATTGTTGCCGGGACAACCCATCGCATGTGAGGTCCGCCGGGGCCATTAAATGAACCCCGGTCCATCATATCCCATGGGCCAGAACCTACTCTTCTGTAAGGTTGGATATATGGGTTGTTATTATTGTCTCCGATATCGAATGCAAAATGGCCAAGTTCATGAGTTATTGTTCCGGAGTTTTCTCCTTGTCTGATAGATGATAGTCCCCATTGCATCTGTCCTGCTTTCCATGATGTCCATGGAACGTAGCGGGTCAGCACCCATCGGGGTTTTGAGGTATCGGGGTTGCCCCATTCTGCCGTGATATCATCTTTTGACAAGAATTTCATCTCCCCAAATTCCTGCCAGACCCCCGTCTCGTCATAACCTGCATATATTCGCAGGATGGCGTCGTACTGATTTTTAATATCTCCTTCTGCCTCTTTCCAGAGAGCATCAACATCCGGTTCCATCCTGGTACCGGCCCTGGATCCATCAGGTGTTGAATTATTCTGATTGTATTCATTCAGACCATATTCCCAATGGTTTTTTGGCATCCGGTAAGGGCCATAAGCATCGAGCACTGTAATGCCAAACTTGCCGCGCGACTGTTCCATCCAATAGCCATTGATTGTTTGGCCATGGTTGACTGACGAAGGACGGAGCCAGAATTCAGAATAAAATTTTGGAACATCTTCTCTCTTAACAGGATCTAATTGAGGATTTCCGAAAAGATCCGATTTTTGGAGTAGAGTTATCACGAAAGGCTGATCGGGAAAATCGACTGCAACTAAAGCCATTTTGAATTTACGTTCCGGAACAAACGACGGGTCGGCCCAGTTTTTCCCGGGGATAGGATGATAATCTTTCCAGGTCATATCGTCCTGGTCCTGAATTATTTGAGGATCAATCGGTTTGGGGGGCAGAATTTGTTCCTTTCCTGTTTTTCCCGCTGAGATACTGTTTTTTTGGTTCTTCTGTGACCAGGAAATTATTGTAAATGATACCAGAAAACAAACTGTAAGAAACTTTTTCATTTTTAAATTCTTTAATTCTTTAACGAATTAAAGAATTTATTTCTTTTTATCTTCGATTACAGCGCAATTATTCAGAAGTACATCCATAAGAAAACCGGAACATTCTCCGCGGAGAGTAATTTCATCGCCGGGACTGAACTTTGAAGGGTCGGCAATAGCTGGGAAAGTACATATGACAGAAGAGAAGTCACTCCCGGTTACAAGAGAAATGCTTAGAACATTGTTCCCGGCTGGTTTTACTGAAGCAATTGTGCCTATTACTTCAAGTATCTTATTTATATACCTGGTTGATGCTGCTGTCTCATCATCTTCAAATGCCTTCTGAAGTACTGAAGATGTAATAACGAAATCAGGTTTAGCTTTCGCCATATCTGTATGCTTCAGATTATACATATACAGAGCTGCCAGAATCGCTGATAAGGCAATAAAGGAAACAACGAATAATGCGATTTTAACGTATATTTTCATATCTCTAAGGTAATAAAAAAATGTCTTTGTGGCAAATATAATATTACTTGCTTTCGAGGGGCCGGGACAGTTGATCTTATAATAGTATCCTATTCCCCAGCTTCCTTGATATTAACCCCAGGGCAACACTCAGGTTGGCATACCTCTTCTGTAGCAACACCACCTTTTCGGTATCATTGACCTTTACTGCCTCCTCAAGAAGAACCATGATCTCTTTTCTTTTTATCATGATCTTATCGCTTTTGAACTTAAGAACAGCATCACCAACGATCTCCTTAAGTTTCATCTCCTCGGTCTCGACATAGGCCTGTTTATCTTTCCATATCCTGCTCAGTTCGTGCGAGTCGGCAAGCAGGTCGGCCGACAGGCTTGATATCTCAGGATCTTCATGCTTGACAAATTGTTTATCTCCCGTAATAAGTCCCTGTTCAGCATGAAACCGGAAATCGGCAAAGATCTTCGCACACACCCTGTCATCAAACAGGAGATCGTCCGATATAATTTCCCTGACAATATAATCAGATACAGTCAGTAACTCTTCCTTGCCGTCTTCCTTATTAATAGTCCGTTCAAATTCCTCCCCACCAAATTTCAGCAGCAACCGTATTATCTCCTTTTCAGAAAAGTAGCTAACAGTCTCGCGCTGTACCGGCTTAACAATTACCGGCGGAGGAACCGGAAGATCTTCCGGACCGGGATATTTATTCCTGTCCTGGAAACTCTTTTGTTGCCGCAGCTTATTAACCTCATGATAAAGGATTGGCTCGCTTACCTCAAGCACAGTGCTGCACTCCTTTATATATACTGTTCTGGTTATTGCTTCAGGGATGACAGCAATCGACTTTACAACATCGCGGATAAGATCGGCTTTTTTTACAGGGTCATTGTTAGCCTCCGAAAGAAGGAGCTGTGTCTTGAATCGTATAAAATCCGTTTCTTTCTCTTTCAGGAATTTCAGGAACTCCTCATTACTGACTTTCTTCGAATAGGAGTCGGGGTCCTCGCTATCGGGCAGCAGCACAATCTTAACATTCATCCCTTCTTCAAGCACCAGGTCGATACCGCGTATAGATGCTTTTATTCCTGCAGCATCGCCGTCGTAAAGGATTGTAATGTTATGGGTGAATCTTTTTATCAGTCGAACCTGCTCCTGGGTAAGAGAGGTACCGGATGATGCGACCACATTTTCGATGCCGGCTTCGTGGAGCGACATCACATCGGTGTAGCCCTCAACGAGATAACACCTGTCTTCCTGCGATATTGATTTCCGTGCCTGGTAAATTCCGTAAAGGATCCTGCTCTTATGGTATATCTCCGATTCCGGAGAGTTGAGGTATTTTGCGCTGTTAGGATCCGTTTTCAGGATCCTGCCCCCGAAGCCGAGTACCTGTCCCGATAGTGAGTGAATAGGGAACATCACCCTGCTGCTGAATCTGTCGAAGATGCGATCCTCATGTTGAATTGACAGACCTGTCTTGACAAGAAAATCCTGTTTGTATCCGTCTTCCAGGGCCTTTTTCGAAAAGTCATCACGCTTTTCAAAACTGTAACCCACCTCAAATTTTTTCAGTGTGTCCTGCCGGAAACCCCTCTCTTTGAAATAAGTAAGGCCGACAGATATTCCCTCGTCGGTTTGAAAAAGATTCCCGGTGAACTGCCGGGCCGCATAGGCTGTGACAACAAGCAGGCTCTCTCTTTCATTCTGTTTATCAATCTCCTCCCGGGTGAGCTCTTTTTCAACAACCTCAATGTGATATTTCTTTGCCAGGTATTTAAGAGCCTCAGGGTAGGTGAGGTGCTCATGCTCCATGACAAAATTGACCGAGTTTCCAACCTTCCCGCAACCAAAGCATTTGAATATCTCCTTCGATGGCGATACAGTAAATGATGGTGTTTTTTCATTATGAAAAGGGCACAACCCCAGGAAGTTAGCGCCCCTCTTCTTCAGAGGAACGAACTCCTGCACTACATCAACTATCTGAGCAGCATCGAGGATACGTTCTATGGTGGATCTGTCGATCATTGTTCAAAGATATTACGAAAATACTATCATTTTATTATTCTTCTTTGTTCATTTTTTGTTCGCCCAAAAAACGAACCAAAAAAGGGCGCCGGAACCGAGCCATCGGCGAGCTCGGCGAAGCCAAATGACAACTTCAACCTGGCCGTGCGCCTGCTACACTTGCCATGTTGGCGCTACCGGCCAGGCTAAAGTTCGCACCATCTGAAAAACAGGAGCCCCAAAATTATCTGCAGCCTTGATCTTTTTTGGTTACTTTTTTATATCAAGATAAAAAAGTAACCAGGGTTTGGGGCAGCGCCCCATAAAAACTAAAAAATCAATTGCGGTTAATGAATTTTAAGCATCTTCCTGAAATACTCCACAGTCTTTTCCAGTCCTGTCTCCATATCAACCTTTGGTGACCAGCCTAACTCTCTTATTGCAAAAGATATATCGGGCTTGCGTTGCTTCGGGTCATCCTGCGGAAGAGGAAGATAAACAATCTTTGATTTTGATCCGGTCATTTTTATTATCATTCCGGCAAGAGTACTTATTGTTACCTCAACGGGATTTCCGAGATTCACCGGTCCTATAAAGCTGTCGGGGGTATCCATCAATCTTATGAGGCCATCGATGAGGTCGTCAATATACTGAAAACTACGGGTATGGGAACCGTCGCCGTAGATGGTTATATCTTCCCCCTTCAGAGCCTGGACGATAAAGTTGGAAACAACCCTGCCATCGTTGGAATTCATCTTTGGTCCGTATGTATTAAATATCCTTGCAATTTTAATACGCACCTTATTCTGTTCGTGGTAGTTCATGAACAGGGTTTCAGCGCATCTTTTTCCCTCATCATAACAAGCCCGGGCTCCGAGTGTGTTGACATTTCCCCAGTAACCTTCGTGCTGCGGATGTACTTCGGGATCGCCATATATCTCGCTTGTTGAGGCCTGAAGGATCTTCGATTTTGTTCTTTTTGCGAGGCCAAGTGTATTAATGGCGCCCATCACCGATGTCTTGATCGTTTTGATGCCATTGTACCGGTAATGTACCGGCGAGGCCGGACAAGCGAGGTTATAGATTTCATCCGTCTCAACAAAGAGCGGCATCGTAACATCGTGCCGGATCAGCTCAAAATACGGGTTATTGAGCAGATGGACAATATTCATCTTTGACCCTGTGAAATAATTGTCGAGACAGATCACCTCATGCCCCATATTAAGTAACCGTTCACATAAGTGTGATCCGATAAATCCGGCACCGCCGGTGACTAATATTCGTTTCATGGTAATTTTAAAGTAGTTGCAATAACAAAGATAGTCATTAAACCCACCCCTAACCCCTCCCGGGAGGGGATTTTTCCTGAGTAACTTTCTCTGCCATACTTTTAACTTTTGCCTTTTACTTTAAATTTCTGGAAATAGAAATTTTCACCACCACCTCATCAATATCCACCTCACGAACATTATTCCCTGTGAAGCTATTCTCGAGATTCACTGTTGTGGCAAGTGTCTGTGAACCGATATATGCAGCATGTCTGGTTACTGCTTCACGGACAAAATCATGGTCCTCGATAAGCACTGTAATCTTGTCGGTGACATCGAAGCCGGTCTCCTTACGGATGTTCTGTATCCTGTTGACAAACTCGCGGGCGATGCCTTCATACCTCAGATCGTCGGATACAGTAATATCAAGAGCGACAGTGAGTTTGCCATCGTTGGCAACCTGCCAGCCGGGAATATCTTCGGATATTATCTCAACATCCCCGGTTGTAAGAACGATCTGCTGACCATTGATTGAAACAGGATGATTTCCGGTGTTCTCAAAAGAAACAATCTCCTGAGGTGTAAGTGCAGAGATGGCATTACTGATCTCTTTCATCAGCTTCCCATAACGCGGGCCGAGTGTTTTAAAGTTGGGTTTTATCTTCTTAACAAGAATTGATGCAGTGTCATCAATATATTCAACCTCTTTAACATTGACCTCTGCAAGTACCAGGTCTTTAACCGCTTCAAACTTCTCTCTGAAATATTTATCAGGAACGGGAACCATTATCCTGGCCAGCGGCTGGCGGACTTTGATGCTTACTTTCCTGCGTAACCCCAATATCATTGAAGAAACTTTCTGAGCGATGTCCATTCTCTCCTCGAGAGCTTTGTCGATAAGCGACTCATCATATAAAGGGAAGAGAACCAGGTGAACCGAGTTTTCTTTATGTCTGCCGGTGGCATCATTAAGGTCGATGAACAGACGGTCCATATAGAATGGTGCTATCGAAGCGGCAAGCCGGCTTATGGTTTCGAGGCAGACAAATAATGTCTGGTAAGCGGCAAGTTTATCTTTATCATATTCCCCGCCCCAGTAGCGTTTCCGGTTAAGGCGCACATACCAGTTGCTGAGGTTTTCCGTGACAAACTCCTGTATTGCACGTCCTGCACGTGTCAGATCATAATCATCATAACATCTTCCAACCTCTTTCACAAGTGAGTTAAGCAGTGAGATAATCCAACGATCTATCTCGGGCCTTTCATTTACAGGGATCTCTTTTTCGGCATACCTGAAATTATCGACGTTGGCATAAAGGGCAAAGAAAGAATAGGTATTATATAAGGTTCCGAAGAACTTGCGTTTAACCTCATCTACTCCTGAAATATCGAATTTAAGGTTATCCCATGGTTGCGCGTTGGTTATCATATACCATCGCAACGGGTCGGAGCCATAATCCTCGATAGCGGAAAAAGGATCGACGGCATTCCCCAGGCGCTTCGACATTTTGTTCCCGTTCTTGTCGAGCACCAGTCCGTTCGAGATTATATTTTTAAAAGCGACCGAGTCGGAAATCATGGTGGCTATAGCATGAAGTGTAAAGAACCAGCCTCTTGTCTGGTCGACACCTTCTGCAATATAGTCGGCCGGGAACATCTCATGGAAATTATCCTTATTCTCAAAAGGATAGTGAGCCTGGGCATAAGGCATTGCGCCCGAATCGAACCAGACATCTATCAGATCGGGCTCGCGGAACATTTTCCTTCCGGTATCGCTGACAAGGAATATATCATCAACAAACGGGCGGTGCAGGTCGAACGTCTCATAATTCTCCTGTGAATTATCTCCTTCAGAAAATTTTCCGAGGGGATTATTCTTCATGAATCCGGCTTTGATCGATTTTTCAATCTCAGCTTTCAGTTCTGCTGCAGAGCCGATACATTTTTCTTCTTTCCTGTCTTCCGTAGCCCAGATTGGAAGAGGTGTTCCCCAGAAGCGTGAACGGGAAAGGTTCCAGTCAACCAGGTTTTCGAGCCATTTGCCAAACCTGCCTGTACCGGTAGATTGCGGTTTCCAGTTTATCGTGTTATTAAGCTCGATCATACGATCGCGGAAGGCAGTTGTACGGATAAACCAGGCATCGAGAGGGTAATAGAGCACCGGTTTGTCGGTTCTCCAGCAGTGTGGATAGCTGTGTACCTGTTTCTCAATCCTGAAAACCTTGCCCAGCAGTTTTAGCATCACGGCAATATCAACATCGAGTGTTTCAGTATCCGGAGAGAGATTATCATCGTATTCATTTTTCACCGGCCGGGCCTCAAAGCCTGTGTATGTATTTATATTAACACTTTGTTTTACAAACGACTCATCAAGATCGGCAATCGGAACCAGGTATCCCCGTTTATCGACCATCGGGCCGAAGGAGCCGTCTTTTCTCTTGACAATTAGAGGAGGTACCCCGTTTTCTGTTGCTATACGATAGTCGTCGGCGCCAAAGGTGGGAGCAATATGAACGATACCCGTGCCATCTTCAGTTGTGACAAAATCGCCGGTTAAAACGCGGAAAGCACCTTCTGCCGGCTTAACCCAGTCGATAAGCTGTTCATAGTTAATACCCTGCAATTCTCCACCGGTGAATTCTCCGAGAACCTTGAATGGTATCTTTTTGTCGCCTGGTTTATATTCCGAAAAATCAAGCCCCGCATTCGATTCAGGGAACAATGCATTGAGGAGGTCTCTGGCAATAATAACTGTTACCGGATCGCCCGAATAGGGATTGAAACTCCGTAACTTTATATATGTTATCTCTTTTCCAACAGCGAGGGCAGTGTTTGATGCTAGTGTCCATGGTGTTGTGGTCCAGGCCATCATGTGTACATCGGAAGTTTCGGTGTTATTATACAGGAATTCGGATTTCTTATCCCGGATCAGTTTAAAGAGAGCGATGCAAGTTGTATCCTTTATATCGTGGTAGCAACCCGGAAGATTAAGTTCGTGGGAGCTTAATCCGGTTCCTGCAGCCGGTGAATATGGTTGTATTGTGTAACCCTGGTAAAGGTATCCGTTGGTATGTAGTTGTTTCAGCAGCCACCAGAGTGTTTCGATATAGCGGTTATCGTAGGTCACATACGGGTGGTCCATGTTTACCCAGTAGCCCATTTTCCGTGTAAGGTCTTCCCACAGGTCGGTGTATTTCATTACATCGGTGCGGCAGACCTTGTTGTAATCTTCAATCGATATTTTTGTGCCGATATCTTCCTTCGTTATGCCAAGAGATTTTTCAACGCCAAGTTCAACAGGCAGTCCGTGGGTATCCCATCCTGCCTTGCGTTTCACCTCGTATCCGCATTGTGTTTTGAAACGGCAGATCGCGTCCTTGATCGTACGGGCCATAACGTGATGAATGCCGGGGATGCCGTTTGCCGAAGGCGGACCTTCATAAAAAACAAACTCACCTTTTCCGTTTACCTCACGGATGCTTTTATGAAAAGTATCATTTTCATCCCATACTTTCAGGATATCTTTATTTATCTGCGAAAGATCAAGACCTTTATATTCAGGAAACCGTTTCCCCATTGTATCAGCTAGTTGTTATAATTGTTGTTATTGAAAAAATATGGACAAAGATAACAAAATTAGGAATAATATGAAGAAGGGAAGAGTGGGCGAGTGGAAGAATTTGAAAATTTGAAAATTTGAAAATGGGAGAAATGCTATTTAGATAAAATCCCCTCCCTGGAGGGGCCGGGGGTGGGTTCTTCTTCAAAGATCCCCTCCCTGGAGGGGTTAGGGGTGGGTTAAAATAGGTTAATGGCATAAAGGTGTAACGGGTAAAACATTGCAGTAATAAATAACTATCTTTATGTTGCTTTTCAATAATCAACATAAAAGATGAAAAGGCTTGTTATACTTACCGGTGCCGGCATGAGTTCCGAGAGCGGGATCCGAACTTTCAGGGATTCCGATGGGCTCTGGGAAGAGTATAATGTAACAGAGGTTGCAACACCAATGGCATGGTGGAAAAACAGGGACCTGGTACTGAGATTTTATAACGAGCGAAGAAGACAACTTGCCGGTAGTAAGCCTAATGAAGGGCATATCGGGTTAGCTCAACTGGAAAAATATTTTGATATTCAGATCATTACACAAAATATTGATGACCTGCATGAGCGGGCCGGCAGCTCTAAAATATTACATCTTCACGGGGAGCTTACAAAGGTAAGAAGTACAGTGGATCCTTCCCTGGTATATGAAATAGGCTATAAAGATATTAATCCCGGCGATAACTGTGAAAAAGGAAGCCAGCTCCGGCCTCATATTGTCTGGTTTGGCGAAGATGTACCAATGATGGATGACGCTGTGAGCCTTGCCGGAGAAGCAGATATTTTTGTTGTGATAGGATCGTCACTGAATGTCTACCCCGCAGCAGGAATTATCAACTATGCTCCGCAGAAAGCTTCCCTGTGGGTCATTGATCCTAAGGATGTTACTGTACCGGTTAACAGGAAAGTGGAGGTAATAAAAGAAAAAGCATCAAAAGGAATTACCATTTTGACTGAACAATTGTTTAAAAGATATGGTTTCACGAAATAGAAAAATAGTACTTGCTGTAACAGGAGCCAGTGGTTCAATTTATGCACGGAAGCTCCTGGAGAAATTACAGCAATTGAAAAATCCCCCGGAAGAAGTTGCTGTGATTTTTTCAGAAATAGCTAAAGATATATGGGAGGCTGAAACCGGACAGAAATATTCCCCGACCCCCCCCGCGAAGGAATATAATAATAAAACATTTTATGCTCCGTTCGCGTCAGGGTCGTCACGATACGACACAATGATTATATGCCCGGCATCGATGGGTATGACGGGACGTATTGCAAACGGGACTTCCGAGGATCTGATTGCACGCACCGCCGATGTGATGTTGAAAGAAAGAAGGAGGCTGATAATAGTTCCGAGGGAGACACCATACAGCCTGATACATATTAATAATATGAAAACCCTTACCCTGGCAGGAGCAATAATTTGTCCGGCAACCCCCTCTTTCTACAGCAACCCTAAAACTATAGATGATCTTGTGATGACTGTGGTTAACCGTATCATCGATCTTGCCGGTTTTGACAGCAACAGTTTCAGATGGATGGAAAATGATTGACAACAAGGTTATACGGTTTTTCAGGAAACATCATGTTCTTACAATTGCCACCACGGTGGAAAATGAACCATGGTGTGCAAATTGTTTCTATGTTTATCTTGAAGAAGAAAACGCGCTTGTTTTCACCACAGACAGCGATACCCGTCACGGGAAGGAGTTTGCAAAGAATCCGCTGGTTGCCGGCTCCGTTGTTCTTGAAACAATGGTGATCGGTAAGATCCGCGGAATTCAGTTCCAGGGGATCGTTTCAGAACCGGAGGGGGGAATGTTGTCAAAGGCCAGGAGTGCCTACCTCAAAAGATTTCCTCCTGCTGTACTGATGGATACGCAACTTTGGGTTGTCCATATTACTCATATAAAAATGACAGATAACAGGTTAGGGTTTGGCAGGAAGATAGTATGGACACACGACGCACGATGCACAACGCAGGGAAAATGACGCATGACTAACGACACACGACACACGACACACGATGCACGGAAAAAATCAGGACTAAAATAAAAGCTACTTTTATTAATCAACAGTTCTGGATTTTATAAGATTTGTAAGCATTGCTGAAATACCTTTACATTCATTCAGATAATATTTATTTTCATCCTCAGAAATGTATTCGATTTTTTTGGAAATGGTTAGTTGGGTATATAATTCAGCAGATGATCCTTTAGCAATATAGAATTGTCTGATTGCTTGCTTATCAGTTCCCAGTTCGTCTCCTTCAGAAATATTACTGGAAATACTGACAGAGGCCCTTCTCATTTGATCTTTTAAGCCAAAATCTTTTTGAAAAGACTTGTTATCACCTGTTAACTTGTAAATTGATACAGCCAGTTCAACGGCTCTATGCCAAACTTTTAGGTTTTCATAATTACTCATAGCACAACGAGATTTAATGGTTAATAATTTATTCCAAACCAAATTTAATAATCATTGAAGGAAAGTCAAAAAAAATCTTCCCTGAGTCGTGCATCGAGTGTCGTGCGTCTTTTTTCTAAATTTCCCTACCTTTACTCCCAGAAACCAAACATATTAAGTCATGTTTTCAGGAATAATCGAAGAATCAGCTCCGGTTGTAAAGCTGGAAAAAGAGAAAGATAACCTTCACATAACAATGAAATGTTCATTTGTTGATGAACTTAAGATTGATCAGAGTATTTCACACAACGGAGTGTGTCTGACTGTTGTCAGGAAAGATAAAGCGACATACACCGTAACTGCAATAAAAGAGACACTGGATAAGACAAATCTGGGATTGCTTAAGTCCGGCGACAAGGTCAATCTGGAGCGCAGCACCCGGCTTGATGGTCGTCTCGACGGACACATGGTGCAGGGACATGTTGATCAGACCGCAGTATGTACCAATGTTAAGGAGGCAGGAGGAAGCTGGTATTATTCCTTTGAGTACGAACCTGTTCAGGACGACTATATTACTGTAGAAAAAGGATCGGTATCTGTAAACGGAGTGAGCCTGACTGTAGTTAATTCCAAAGCAACATCATTTGAGG
The DNA here is from genome assembly GCA_030692905.1 of Bacteroidales bacterium. Classification (GTDB taxonomy): domain Bacteria; phylum Bacteroidota; class Bacteroidia; order Bacteroidales; family VadinHA17; genus LD21. The sequence continues at coordinate 177 of JAUYBT010000127.1, read as the reverse complement.
TTGCCATAATTCCTTTCACCTGGGAGGTGACCAATTTTCACCAGATCAAAAAAGGAACGGTTGTCAATCTTGAATTTGATATACTCGGGAAGTATATTGCGAAGATTGTGAAGCAACAATTAAACGACGCACGATGAACGACGCAGGGCCGTTTTTTACCTTTTCTTAATCCTTTTC
>JAUYBT010000067.1 GCA_030692905.1 Bacteroidales bacterium | reverse complement strand
CTATTAACTTTTCTATTCGAAAAGTCCATCATCTCTTAGGAGAATTAAAATAGCCGAATGTGGCACTACAATATATTTTTCCTTGTTGAATTCAATCTCAATTGCGCTATTCTGCAGATATACAGCCTGATCACCCTCCTTTGGCTGAAGAGGAACATATTTAGGCTCATCAGATCTGTTTTTCCAGGGTTCATCATTGTCGTTTACCGAAGGGATTGGATACCCCGGACCAACTTTCACCACATAACCAATTTGCACCTTTTCATTTTCATTCACACCAGGAGGAAGAAGCAACCCGCTCTTTGTCTTTGACTGCGGAATTTTTGGTTTAATAAGTATTCTGTCGCCAATTACAATCAGCTTCTGCAAATCCTTTTCATCTAATAATACACTCATCTTTAACTTCAATAACAAACAAAAGTATCATATTATTACAAGAATCAGTAATCGTACAAATAGAATTAATTAATATTGTATTCAAGCTTCAATTAAAACAGGTCGCATTAAATTAATAATGGAATCAGATAGTTACACCACAATTAAATCATCTTCGCAGGCAATCTACAAAGAAAAGAGAAGCCGGTTTATCGCATTTGCATATCCTGTATCAAATCAGGAAGAAATAAAGCCAATAATTGATAAGATCAGTAAAGAACACCATGAAGCCAGGCATCATTGCTATGCTTACATGATAGGTCAGGAAAGGATGATCTGGAGAGTGAATGATGACGGAGAGCCTTCAGGGACTGCCGGCAGACCTATTCTTGGACAGATAAATTCGTTCGGATTAACAAATATTCTTATTGTTGTCAGCAGATATTTTGGTGGTACATTATTAGGTGTAAGCGGATTAATAAACGCCTACAGAACTGCCGCTGCCGCTGCTATCCAAAATGCGGAAATAATTGAACTTACACTTCAGGAGTTCTACGAGATTACCTATCTTTATGTATCAATGAATGATGTTATGAAGATACTGAAGGAAGAAAACATTGTTCAATCTGATCAATTTTTTGATCTCGAATGCAGGATCAAAGTAAATTTCAGGGCGTCGACCAGGGAAAAAATCCTGAACCGGCTTTCCCGGATCGAGGGCCTGAAATACAGATATATCGAAACTCATTGAGGAAATTATTCAATATAATTGTTTATAGTTAATTATCAACATTTATCGATGTTGAGACAATTTTTGAGTAACTTTGATTTTAGTTCAGTCATATGCTGATAATGTGCCAAACCAATGAAAAACAGAAGCTTAGTATCAATCGATGATTTTTCAACAGAAGAGATCCTGAAGATTCTTGATCTGACTAAAGAATTCGAAAAACAGCCTATCCGGAAATTACTGGCGGGTAAAGTGATAGCAACATTATTTTTTGAGCCGTCAACCCGTACAAGATTAAGTTTTGAAAGTGCGATAAACAGGTTGGGCGGTAAAATTGTTGGATTCGCTGATGCTTCAAGTTCGAGTGTTTCCAAGGGTGAAACACTTAATGATACAATCAGAACAGTCAGCAATTACTGTGATCTTATTGTAATGCGACACCCTATGGAAGGGAGTGCAAGGTTCGCCAGTGAGATTGCCACTGTACCGGTAATAAATGCCGGGGATGGAGCTAATCAGCACCCATCGCAGACATTACTGGATTTATATTCGATACGCAAGACTCAGGGAAAACTTGATAACCTGAATATTTTCATGGTTGGTGATCTGAAATATGGAAGAACAGTTCATTCTCTCATGATGGCTATGTCGAGGTGGAATACAACTTTCAATTTCATATCGCCTGAAGAGCTTAAGATGCCTGATGAATTCAAACTTTACCTTGACAATCTTGGTCTTAAATACTACGAACATAACGATTTTACCGATATTATCTCAAGAGCTGATATAATCTACATGACCAGGGTACAAAAAGAGAGATTCTCCGATCCGATTGAATACGAGAAGGTTAAAAATGTATATGTACTCAGAAACTCAATGTTGAAAAACACAAAACCAAACATGCGTATTCTGCATCCGCTTCCCAGGGTAAATGAGATTCATCAGGATGTGGATAATAATCCAAAAGCTTATTATTTTGAACAGGCTCTTAACGGGGTCTATACACGTCAGGCTATTTTATGTTCACTATTAGGAATAAAATAAGAAAGGGCAGAGCGATGAAGGAAACAAAACAGATGAGTGTCAGTGCAATTCAGAATGGAACAGTTATTGACCATGTACCTGCAAGCAACCTGTTTAAAGTAATCCAGATACTTGGTTTGGACAGGATCGACAACCAGATAACATTCGGGACAAACCTGGAGAGTAAAAAGCTGGGAAGAAAAGCTATAATAAAGATTTCCGGGGTCTTTTTTGAAGATAAAGACATAAACAGGATTGCTCTTGTGGCACCGGATGCCAAACTAAATATCATCAAAGACTATGAGGTTGTTGAGAAAAAAGTTGTTGAAGTTCCTGACAATATAATTGGAATAGCAAAATGCATGAATCCAAAATGCATTACAAACTTTGAATCTGTAACAACCCGGTTCCGTGTGGTTTCAAAGAAGAATGTGGCTCTGAAATGCCATTATTGTGAAAAAATAACCAATCAGGAGAATCTGCAGATAATCTAAATGCCCTCTATCTCACATAATTTTTGCCCCCAATATCAACATGTACTCACCCCCTGCCCCTCTCTACTTCGTAAAGAGGGGTGCTAATTTTGTGAATTTAATATATTTACATAAACCTATATGAAATGGGTAAATCTAAGTATCTTGATTTTAAAATAATTAAGAAACATACGAGAGAACTGAGAGGTAGTTTAACTGATTCTGAAGAGCTCCTGTGGAAAGAGCTTAGAAATAGGAGACTTTCCGGATATAAATTTTTACGGCAGCACCCGATTATTTTTAAAGCAGATTTTAAAAGATTAAACTATTTTATTGCTGATTTCTACTGCGACGAAAAAAAGACAGTAGTTGAACTTGATGGACCAATACATGAAGCTACGGTGGAATATGATGAATTTAGAGATGTAGAAATGCGTAATTTAGGAATCCATGTTTTACGACTAAAAAATGATGAACTTTTAAACATAAAAAAGACTCTTCAAAGAATCAAAAATTATTTGAATGCAATACAATAATAAAATTACAATTAGTTAAAATCTTCTCCCTCTTTACGGAGTAGAGAGGGGGAACACAAGGGGGTGAGTTCATGAGAGGAAGAAATTGACTGCGATGTATAACACATACAATCAGATACTTATCTTAATCTGTCGTACGATTTGATCAGACGGTCATCCTTTCTGATTCCCCTGTAAGCTAAAATGGCGAAGATTAATATCAATACCGGAATAACCATCTTAAATCCCGGGACGATTTCTGCTCCATATTCTGTAATAACAAACCAGGAATAAAAGATTGTAACAAAAATAAACCCAACAATAAGAATGATCACTAATGATGCAAGCCACAACTGAAGCTTCCTGTTTTTAAAGATGAATATTGTTACCAGTGAAAAAACCGGAATGAGAATAATAAAAGCTGAAACCGGCAACAGCTTTTCAATCAGTTCGAAACCTTGTCCTCCTGTATCTCTGACAATTCCGTTGAATGTGACTTTTATTACAGATCCTGATTTATTGATAAAATTTAAAAAACTCCCATTAAGGAATAATAATGACAGCAGTGTTGTCAACAACAGATATAAGGATTGAAGACGCTGAATCATTATATTGAATTCCTATTTACATGATAAATTTACTTTCTTTTTTTCAATTGCTGGTAATCGAGATAGTATAATATTTTAAAAGATAGGCTATTAGTTGTAGGCGAATCGAACATATTATTCAGATTTTCTCCATATCTTTTATATATATAATCACCACTCGAATAAATTGCATTTTTCCAGACAACCGACAGATCACTCCCCGGTGCAAAACGCCAGTTATAAACCATGTCAATATTAAATGAATTGAAGTTATTATCATGAGTTTTAGAATAGACAGGATCTTTATCAAGAGTACCATCTTCTTTAAGAAGATAATAATCTGTACCATAATCAGCTACTGCCCAGTAATGTCTCAATCTGAATGACAAATACGAATTGGCTGAAAAAATATATCCTGTTGTAAATGTGTTAGTTATAGTTCTGTTATTTCTTTTGCCAAATATTATTTCACCTGTACTGAACTCATCAACATATCCAATATCGTTATTAGAAGCCATATACAAAAATTGGTGGTTAAAAGAGAATCTGTTGTTTATCCTGAGTCCGGGATTGAAGGAAATCATAAAATTTTCCTGATTATAATCTGACCGGATATTTGTGATTGACCCCCTGGTACCAAAATAAAGTCTTTTATTCCGGTTGGAATCGAATGAAAGTGAAGAGGTCACTTCACCACCTTTATGATAATACCTTCCATCCACCCTTGGTTCATAGTAGTCATTCATGCCCCTGGGGGTAATCTCAAAGCGCAGATTCACATTCCAAAAGTTTTTAAATACAGTAAATGATGACAGACTGATCTGTGTTTGAGTGAAAACTCTGGGGGAATAAAGTTGTGAATACTGATATTGAATACTATTTCTTGTACTATTAATTCGCCAAAATGGATTGTTTATATTATATGACAACTGTAACTCATTCTCAAACTCATTATTGCGC
>JAUYBT010000258.1 GCA_030692905.1 Bacteroidales bacterium | reverse complement strand
TACTAACCGTACCATTGCAGAGATGCATGGAGGTAAAGGGTTGCATGAATGGGCAAGTAAAAACAGATGGGAACTCGATTCGATCCTGAGCCATGAGCTTTATAACCTTGGTCATCTTTACGAAGCAGCAGTTGCACATTATCAGGCAACAGGTAAACGTACCTTACTCGATATTGCTTTGAAATCTGCCGATCTTGTGAATAAAGATTTTGGCTGGGACAGGGTGAAAGTCTATCCCGGGCATCAGGTTATTGAAATGGGGCTTGTTAAACTTTACAGGGCTACCGGAGAAAAGAAGTATCTCGATCTGGCAAGATTTTTCCTTGATGTCCGCGGCCCAAAAGGTCAGCAGTATAATCAGGCTCATCTAAAACCTGTTGATCAGACTACTGCGGTAGGGCATTCTGTAAGAGCAACATACATGTATTCAGGGATGGCTGATATATCTGCAATTGAAAAGGATGCGGCTTATCTGAATGCAATTACGAAAATCTGGGAAGATCTTGTTTATGGCAAGATGTATATAACAGGTGGAATTGGGGCTACAGGAGGAAATGAAGGTTTTGCCGATCCTTTTATCTTACCCAATATGTCAGCCTATTGCGAGACCTGTGCTTCAATTGGAGACGTTTTTTTCAATCACAGACTGTTCTTATTACATGGTCAGACGAAATATATCGACATTCTTGAAAAAACACTTTATAACTCGGCGCTTTCCGGTGTCTCATTATCGGCAGACAGGTTTTTTTATCCTAACCCGCTGGAATCTAATGGTCAACATGAACGCAGCGCATGGTTCGGCTGTGCATGCTGTCCATCAAATATCGCCAGGTTTGTACCTGCTATTCCGGGATATGTGTATGCTGTTGCTGATAAAGAGCTTTATGTCAACCTGTTTATTTCCAACGATGCTAATGTCATCGTAGGTAATAAAAAAGTCAGCATTTCACAAAAAGCGAATTTTCCATGGGACGGGAAGATTGAAATGTCTGTTAATCCTGAAACCCGTGGAAAATTTGATCTGAAGATCAGGGTTCCCGGATGGGCTCTTAACGAAGCGTCGCCCGGAGGGCTATATAAATTTACCGATCAGAATAATGAATTTATAAAACTTCTGGTTAATGGCGAAGATTTTGAGATTAACCTTGTAGAGGGATATGCTGTAATTTCCAGGAATTGGAAACCGGGAGACAAAGTTGAAGTTGAATTTCCAATGCCTGTCCGTAAAGTTATTGCTGACGAAAGAGTAAAGGAAGATATAGACAAGATAGCATTTCAGAGAGGTCCTGTCATTTATTGTGCTGAATGGCCCGATAACAATACTGGCAATGTACTTAATTTCGTAATAAAGAAAAATGCTGCCTTCACAACAGAATTTGAACCATCGCTTCTTGAAGGAACACAGGTGATTAAAACATCAGGATTTCAGACAAAAAGAACTCTTGATGGTAAAGTTGAGTTGCTTAATGAGGAACCTGTTACCCTGATCCCTTACGCTTTATGGAATAATCGTGGTGCCGGTCAGATGATGGTTTGGCTTCCGACTTCCATTCAGACTACCCGTCCTCTGCCTGCTCCGACCATTGGCAACAGGAGTAAAGTAAGGGCCAGCAAGATCACAAAAGCTCTTAATGCTGTAAATGATCAGATTAAGCCAGCAAATTCGAACGATCATTCAGTTTCATATTACCATTGGTGGCCAAACAAGGATAAGTGGGAATGGGTTGAGTATGATTTTGAAAAACCTGAAACTATCTCTAAAACAAAGGTTTATTGGTTCGATGACGGACCCGGCGGTGGTTGCCGTATACCTGATGAATGGGAGATTCTATATCTGAATGGTAATATCTGGGAGCCAGTCAAAGCTAAAACACCATATAAAGTTACAAAGGATGGATGGGATTCTTTGGCATTTAAACCTGTTAAAGCATCAGCAGTCAAAATAAAAGTTAAGCTTAACAAGGATTTCGCAGGTGGAATTTATGAATGGGTAATTGAATAGTAGAGACAGGTCTCAGCCCCGTCTCTACTGAAAGATAAACGATTTATTTAAACATTAATGATATGATAACCAATTCTTTAAATCGATTGATTATAGCAATTTTACTCATGAGTGTTTTTTCCCTCCTTGTAAACGGTCAGGGAACAATATCTCTTCCTTCGGGAAAAAACCTTGCCGTAGTTGCTACCCCAACAAGTTCATCACGTTCTAGTGCTTCAATGACCTCATTGAACGATGGTCTTATACCCAATAATACCAGTGGTATGCGCAGCGGCGGCAACAGACCCCCGCAGCGCCCCACGGCACAATTGGTACAATATGAATGGACGCAGCCGGTCAGTACCAGAGAGATAGCCGTTTTCTGGTGGAATTATGAAAACACAGTCAGACTTCCACAGGCTTACAGGATTAAATACTGGGATGGAAATGATTTTGTTCCGGTGAAAAATGCTGTAGGTCTTGGCCTTGAGAATAATCTGTTCAATATAACAAAATTTGATCAGGTGATGACAACTAAGCTGAGGCTGGAAGTAGATTCTGTCGACAGATTTTTGGGTACTATGCTTGAATGGATGGTCATTCAGGCTGAAAATTCACCTAACCATTCTCCTGTCGTTACAGCGGGAGTGGATCGTTCAGTTATGCTTGGAGGAAAAACATATTTGTCAGGCGGAGTTAAATCTGTCGCACCTTATGATAAGATTGTATGGAGCAAAGTATCCGGACCGGGTAACGTTAATTTCGCTGATGCCAACTCCCTTAAAACAACTGCTACATTCTCATTAACAGGCGATTACATTCTATCTATGACTGCTAAAGAAGGTAATCTTTCTTCTTCTTCAACCTTGAAGTTAAAAGTGCAGCAACCCCCACAGGCTGAAAGGCTCGATGTTGTTTATACAAAGCGTTGCAAGATTGACAGCCCGTTTTGGAACAATAGGGCTAAAGCGATGATTGTTAACTGGATCCCATGGTGTATTAATCAGATAAACCGGACCGACCTCACATTAGGGGAAGGTGGTTTAGATAATTTCATTGAAGCGGGAAAAGCTCTTCGCGGAGAACCGCATGGGAAACATCTTGGATATGTTTTTTCAAATGCATGGGTTCATCAAACCATTGAAGCTATGAGTATTGCCCTGATGGTTGATCCACAAGACGATAAGGAGATCATAGCAGCTCAGGAAAAAATGAAGACAACAATTGAAAAATGGATTCCCATTATTCTTGCAGCTCAAGAACCTGACGGCTACCTCCAGACGGCTTACACTCTTCGAGATACTACCAGATGGAAAGAGAGATGGGCACCACGAACCAGAGGTAATCACGAAGGATATGTTGCAGGCTATTTCATCGAATCAGCAATCAATCACTATACCCTTACCGAGGGGAAAGACAAACGATTATATGATGCTGCAAAAAAACTTGCCGATTGCTGGGTGGCCAATATTGGTCCGGGTAAAAAAGAATGGTACGATGGACACCAGGAGATGGAGCAGGCATTAGTCCGTTTCGGACGTTTTGTTAACGATATGGAAGGTAATGGCCGCGGTGACAATTACATCAATCTCTCAAAGTTCCTGCTTAACTGCCGTCGAGATGGTAGTGAGTACGACCAGAGCAATGTTCCAGTGCAACAGCAATATGAGGCAGTAGGGCATGCTGTCCGCGCTGTCTATAGTTATTCTGCAATGGCTGATGTTGCAGCAGAGACCGGCGACATTGATTATCAGAGTGCTGTTATGTCATTGTGGGAAAATATGGTAAATAAGAAGTATTATATAACCGGTGGTGTTGGCAGCGGGGAAACATCCGAAGGTTTCGGACCAAACTATTCTTTACGTAATAATGCATATTGTGAATCGTGTTCAAGTTGCGGTTTGATTTTTTTTCAGTATAAAATGAATATTGCCTATAATGATGCGAAATATGCCGACTTGTATGAAGAGACAATTTATAACGCCTTGCTGGGTTCTCTCGATCTGGAAGGGAAAAATTTCTATTATACAAATGGTCTCTCAACTTCGCAATCACGTTATTCCTGGCATGTATGTCCATGCTGTGTAGGTAATATCCCGAGGACACTGCTTATGATCCCCACATGGACATACTTAAAAAGTAATGAAGGTTTATACGTAAACCTGTTTATCGGAAGTACAATAAAAGTAGAAAAAGTTGCAGAAACCGATATTGAAATGATCCAGAAGACCGATTACCCATGGAGCGGTGAGGTTTCAATAACTGTAAATCCCAAACAAACAAAAGAATTTACTTTGTTTGTCCGGGTACCAAACCGGACAACTAGTTCGTTGTATACTCCGACACCTGCAATCTCGGGACTTAAATCTCTTACAGTTAATGGAAAAACCATTACACCAAAAATTGTAAATGGATATGCTGTTATTAAACGTACCTGGAAAGCAGGAGATAAAGTAAATCTGGTTTTGCCGATGGGAATTCAGACCATTACTGCTGATGGGAAAATTGAAGCAGTGAGGGGCAGAGTTGCCCTGCGTTACGGTCCGATGATTTATAATGTTGAAAAGGCCGATCAGCCTGATATCGACAAATATATCAGTACCGGACCTCTTACTTTGGAATGGAGGGGTGATTTGCTGAACGGGGTGATGACAATTAAAGGCAAATGGGATGATGGGGCACCTCTTCTGGCTATACCCAATTATGCACGTAATAATCGTAATTCAATACATTCAACAGATAAACCGGGTCCTGAAAACAAGGACGGTGGATCGATCGTTTGGATAAAAAAACAATTTTAATCCTGGTTTTAATCAAATGTTGAAAAAATATTTAATATTCCTGCCGGAGGTCCAGGGAAATGTTGAGGAGGAGTGGAGGCAGTGCCTGAAACAAGTCAGGGGTATCCATGTTGCTGGCTACAAACTGATAAAACTTAATATTTTTACCGATCTTCCTGACTACGAAGCATATATTAAGGTTAGTCAGGAAATTGGAAAAACCATCCTTGATGCTTTCGGTGATCAATGTCCGGCTGTTAATGTTACAGTTCATCCTCCGGAAAAGCCATGGAAAGTGGCAGTCGAAGCAGGTTATTTGAACACTGATTCTTCAGAAGTCATCAGTAAAGTTTGGAATTCATTACCTTACATAGTCAGCAAATCGGATTCGGGGAAAGAGGTATGGGCCTTAAGTCTCGGTGCTGGTCTTTTTCCTGCTGATACCAGAAGAGCAGCCAGTGCGGCATTCGACCAGATGAGAGCTATTCTTGATGCCGAGCATATGTCGTTTAACCATCTGGTACGTCAATGGAATTACATAGGGAATATACTGGAGGTTAAAAATGGAATTCAGAATTATCAGATATTCAATGAGGTACGAAGCGAAAATTATCATAATTACAGAAGTATCCCCGGCTACCCTGCAGCAACGGGAGTAGGGATGAAACATGGTGGCGTCAAACTCGATTTTTGTGCTGTTGAAGCTGAAAAGTCCATAAAAATTATAGCTATTGATAATCCCGATCAGATTAAGCCCTATGAATACGGGCAACAGGTTTTAAAGGGTGTGCACCCACCCCAATTTGAACGGGCTGTTCTGATGACTGGCAACAGGGATTCAACCTTGTTTGTCTCAGGTACCGCTTCAATTCTTGGGCAGGAAACAATAGGAATTGAAGATATAGAGAAACAGACTGTTGTGACAATTGAAAATATTAACAAACTGTATAACTCAAGTAGAATCAGGCAATTGACTGGTAATACAGAAACAGATGCCGGGAGATTGATTCTACTGAGAGTTTATATTAAAAATCAGAGTGATTTCGTAAAAGTAAAATCGATTTGTCAGGAACATTTTCCAGGAGCTCTGGCTCTATACCTCGAAGCTGATATTTGTCGTGATAATCTGTTGGTTGAAATTGAAGCAGAATTCTCAAATTAATAAAAGCTTTATTTAATCATTTTTAACTATTGATCCTTAATTCCCATCAATTATTTAACTATAACTTTATATTTATTAATTTGCTCTTGGTCTATATCTAACTAATTAATATTCAACATGAAAAAAATTCGTTTGTTTGTTTTGAGTATTTTTGCCATGGCATTGGCAAACGTATCCGGATATTCTCAGTACACATCACCGAAAGATTCTTTAGGGGGGCGCCTGTTCCTCAGGAAATAGAAAATCCTGAAATTCTCGGAATCAATAAAGAACCGGCCCATGCTACTCTGATGCCTTATGCAAATCTTAATGAGGCTCTTGTTGCTAAAAGACACGCTTCCACTTTTTGTACGAGTCTGAATGGTATGTGGAAATTCAATTGGGTTGCCTGGCCTCAGATGCGTTAGGTTGATTTTTATAAACCAACCTTTGATGTAACTTCCTGGAAAGAGATCCCTGTTCCTTCAAACTGGCAGATACTCGGCTATGGGACACCATATTACCGTAATCTGGGTTATATTTTAAAAAAGGATTTTCCACATGTAATGAGCATGCCTCCGAAAAACTTTACTGCTTATGAAGAACGCAACCCTGTTGGTAGTTATCGTCGTGATTTTGACCTTCCCGTGGACTGGAAAGGACGTCAGATATTTTTGACATTCGATGGTGTTGATGCCGGATTCTTTCTCTGGATTAACGGTGAGAAAGTTGGGTATAGTGTTAACAGCCGTAACGCTGCCGAGTTTGATATTACAAAGTATGTTAAACCGGGTAAAAACATGGTAGCAGTTGAAGTTTACAGATTTACTACAGGTACTTACCTCGAAGATCAGGATATGTGGCGCCTTAGTGGTATTTTCCGAAATGTAACTGTCTGGAGTGCTCCGCAACAGCATATTCGCGATTTCTTTGTTAAGACTGATCTTGATGACCAGTACCGCAATGCAACTGTTGAAATAACTGCAAAGGTGAAAAACTATGGCACCAAAGCTATTAATGCTAACAAACTTACAGCAACATTATATGATGGATTGAAAGCAGTTAATATGGCTCAGGCAGAAGGCGTTGTGCCGGCTCTTCAACCCGGTCAGGAGGCTTCTGTGAAACTTAGTTTTCCGGTCGCTAATCCTGAAAAATGGACAGCCGAAACTCCGAAACTATATACCACAGTTCTGACATTAATGAGTGGGGAAAAGGTCGTTGAGACGCTCTCTACCCGGACCGGTTTCAGAGAAGTGGAAATAAAAGGAAGACTCTTTCTTGTCAATGGTACCCCGGTTAAGCTTAAAGGTGTAAACCGACATGAAAACTGGCCTGATGTTGGTCATGCTGTTACTGAGGCGCAGATGATACGCGAACTGGAACTGATTAAACAGGGGAACTGCAACCTTGTCCGTACTTCTCACTATTCAGACGATCCACGTTGGTATGAGTTGTGCGACGAATATGGTATATTCCTGGTTGCCGAGGCAAATGTTGAATGTCATGGTTTGTCAGGAAGGTTTGATGAGGAACCAAGAATGAAAGCTGCTATCATCGACAGGAATGTGGCAAACGTTGAAAACTTTAAAAACCACCCTTCTATTATAATCTGGTCTTTGGGGAATGAGAATGGCCGGGGAGGATCAAACTTCAGGGCTGCTTTGAGTACTATAAAAAATATTGATTCCTCAAGGCCGGTCCATTACGAAGGTTTTGGTGTCGGTAAGTCAAATCCAGCTGACATAGATAGTCGTATGTATACACAACCGACAGAAGTTGAGCGTATTGCGAATGATACTACTTTCAAAAAACCTTTTTTCTTATGCGAATATGCACATGCAATGTTCAATTCGATGGGAGCTATTGGTGAGTACAATGACCTCTTTGATAAATATCCCGAACTGTTAGGTGGCGCAATCTGGGAATGGCAGGATCAGGGTATATATAACCGTCGTGATCCGAATCATCCTATTATTGCCTATGGCGGTGGCTTTGGTGAATTTCCCAATGACCGTTACTTTATCCATAAAGGAGTTGTTGCTTCCGACCGTTCTCTAAAGCCTCATTATCCGGAGATGAAACATGTTTATCAGTGGATCAAAGTGTCGGCTGAAGATCTTTTAAAAGGTCAGTTCCTGATTCATAATAAATATCAGTTTATTAATCTTAGTGGATTTGCCGGGGCATGGACCTTATCAGAAAATGGTTCCGAGATTTCCCGTGGTGATCTTAAACTACCTGTTATTGCTGCCGGAAAGGAAGCTGTTATAACAATTCCATATAAGATATCAAAAACAAATGGGGGTTCAGAGTATTTCATCCGTATATCATTCTCTCTGGCAAATGATCAGCTTTGGGCAAAGAAGGGATTTGAACTGGTCTCAGAGCAATTCCTGCTTCCTGTTGAGGCACTTGCAGTTAAACCAATCACAACAATGAATCCGGTTACCCTTATTCCGGCTGAGAATGAAATTACAGTTAAGGGTTCAGGTTTTACAGTTGTGTTTGATAAAGTTTCCGGTACATTTTCAAGTCTTGAGAAAAATGGAGTTAACATGCTTCTCAAAGATGGCGGTCCAAGGTTACACTTGTGGCGCGCACCTCACCGGAACGACGATATGTGGGCCGACAGAAGCTGGGTAACTTCAGGTCTGCGTGAACTGAAATGGACAACACAGGCAGTTTCGACTGAGCAAAAAACCCCTTCATCTGTTACTATCACAGTCAGGCTCCTCGGAGAAGGTAAAAATAACTTCACCGTTAACCATGATGTTGTTTATACTATTTCAGGTGATGGATCAATTAAATCGGAAAACAGTTTTATTTCAAGCGATCCCAAACAGGTTGTTGCCCGTATCGGAGTAAGAATGTTCCTGAATAAGCAGTTTGACCAGGTTAGCTATTTTGGACGTGGCCCTATGGAAAATTATGTTGACCGTAAACGCGGGTTTGATGTGGGTATCTACAAAAGTACTGTCAAAGAGCAGCTTACCCCTTATGAGAAGCCGATGGATTGCGGAAACCATGAAGATGTACGTTGGGCTAAAGTGACCACAGCATCAGGGAACGGGCTTATGGCACAATCCGACAGCACACTCTTGCAGGTATCAATGCTCCCATACAGCGATGAGGAGATG
>JAUYBT010000239.1 GCA_030692905.1 Bacteroidales bacterium | reverse complement strand
TTTAATCTTAAAAAAGAAAGGAAAGACACCGTGTGATGTCTTTCCCTGATTTACCTAAACCTGATCGTAGAATCGGCCGAATGGCGATTGTAGAGAAATTAAAACTGTTGTTAAAAAATTCTTTTCAAAATATTGTTTATTATCTTTTGTTTTCCATTCAATTTATAGACGTGGGTAAACTCAAAATGTTGCAGGATTTTTGGTTAATGATTTGTTAATTATTTGTTAAAATATTGTATGTATAAGATATTCAGGTATATAATATATTCATGAGATATTAGTTCACACACTTTATTCCTGACTTTGGTTATGACTTTATGATGTAAGAAGGATGTTTGTGCTGTCAAATCCAAATAACGACAATCATTTGAATTTATTATTACTGATATACTCTATAAAAAAATTATTTAACTTGCACCCATTATTGAATTTGAATTATGATAATCGCAAAATTGAAATATCGTTTTATGATGCAACGCCTTGGCAGAAGGCTTTACAGTTGTCTGATGTTCTACAGCTTCTGAACATTTTTCTCTTTCTGAACCCTCAGAATAGTAATTCCTGTTTTTATTCACGATTTCCAATTCAACCTTACACCTTTTATATGAAGGGACTCATTTTCAGCGTTAAAAGATATTCAATCCACGATGGTCCGGGGATAAGGGTGACATTTTTCATGAAAGGATGTCCTCTTAACTGTATGTGGTGCCATAATCCGGAAGGGATATCTCCTTTTCCTGAAAATGTGATCAGGTCTGATAAAGTGGGCGAAAGAGAGTTCAGTAACAGTGAGGAAGTCGGGAAATACTATTCAGTTGAAAACATTCTTGAGGTACTTGAAAAAGAGAGAGTTTTCATTAATCAGTCAAAAGGGGGTGTAACATTCTCAGGCGGTGAGCCAATGCTTCAGTTTGAATTTTTGCTAGAGGCGTTAAAGGCCTGTAAGGAAAATGGTTATCATACAGCAGTTGATACTTCAGGTTATTCATCTACTGAAAACTATAAATCAATAATTCCCGTTACTGACCTTTTCCTCTTCGACATCAAGCACCTGGATGAAGCCCGGCATATTGAATTAACCGGGGTTTCCAATATCGGTATACTTGATAATTACCGGCTTCTTCTTGAAAGTAGGAAAGATATAATGGTAAGAGTTCCTGTTATTCCTGGTTTTAATGATGATCCTGACCATCTAAAAAAACTTAAACAGTTTCTTCTATCAACGAAAACCGAATCTCTTAAAAAGATAAACCTTCTGTCTTTCCATAAAATCGGGTCATCAAAATATAAAAGATTTAATATTCCCTACAGAATGGGTAATGTGGAACCGCCTGCAAAAGGGAAAATACAGGATCTTAAAGAATTTTTCCTCGAAGTTGGGGTCAAAGTTAAAATTGGTGGATAAACAACCTGACAGAAAAGGAAGGTTAAGATAATAATTAAGCGTACAATGAAAATATCAGCAAGAGTCAAACAATTAAGAGAGCAGAGTCTGAATGCAGTCGAAAAAATCAGTGCAGAAAGAGCATTGCTGATGACTCAGTTTTATAAGAGCGATGAAGCCCGTGAATTGTCAGCTCCGTTGAAAAGGGCAAAAGCCTTCGAATATCTTCTGAAAAATAAGAAGATATGTATCAATGAAGGGGAACTGATAGTGGGAGAGAGGGGGTCTGCACCCAAGGAGACCCCGACTTACCCGGAGATAAGCCTTCATTCCATGATTGATCTGGAAATACTTAACTCAAGGGAAAAGGTCTTCTTCAGGGTTGATGAAGAGGTGAAAAACATTTATGAGAAAGAGATTATCCCTTTCTGGAAAGGAAAGAGTAACCGCGACAGGATAATGAGCCTTATGACTCATGAATGGATGAATGCATACAAAGCCGGCCTGTTCACTGAATTCCAGGAACAGCGTGCACCAGGACATACTGTATTGGGTTACAAGATGTTCACGACAGGATTTCTTAAACTAAAGGAAGAAATAAAAGAATCCGTTTCAGCTCTCGATTTTTATATTGACACACAGGCTTTTGAAAAGTTTGAAGAGCTTAAAGCAATGGATATAGCATGCGATACTATAATAATGTATGCGAACCGTCATGCAGATGAACTGGAAAAACTTGCTGCAAATGAAAAGAATTCTGATAGGAAGAACGAGCTGTTAAAGATGGCAGCTGTATGCCGGAAGGTACCTGCAAATGCTCCGGAAACCGTTCACGAAATGCTTCAACATTATTGGTTCATTCATCTGGGAGTTATAACAGAACTCAATCCCTGGGACTCCTTCAATCCGGGCAGACTTGACCAGCATCTTTATCCCGTATATAAAAAGGAGATGGAGGCAGGCTCACTTTCCACAGATGAATTGTATGATCTTCTCTGTTGCTTTTGGGTAAAGTTCAATAACCATCCTTCACCACCAAAAATGGGTGTCACGGCCAGCGAAAGCAATACTTACACAGACTTCTGTCTTATCAATCTTGGCGGTGTCAAACCCGATGGTACTGACGCAGTTAATGAAATATCATATATTCTTCTTGATGTTATTAAGGAGATGCGGATACTTCAGCCCGGTTCGATGGTACAGATTAGCAAAAAAAGCCCCGACAGGTTCATACACAAAGCCCTTGATATAATCAGAACCGGCTTCGGACAACCCTCATGCTTTAATACCGACGCAATAATCCAGGAGATGCTGAGACAGGGAAAAAGTATCGTTGATGCACGTAATGGTGGTGCTTCAGGATGTGTAGAGACCGGAGCTTTTGGAACAGAGGCATCCTGGCTGACAGGTTATTTCAACCTGCCAAAAGTTCTGGAGCTCACATTGAATAACGGATTTGATAAAAGGACAAACAAGCTTATAGGATTTGAGACAGGTTATGCTCATGAGTATAAGAGTTTTGAAGATCTTATGAAAGCTTTTAAGTTGCAGGTTAACTACTTTGTTGACATAAAGATAAGAGGCAATAATGTGATTGAGAAAACATTCGCAAGCTGCCTGCCTGTCCCGTTTTTATCGTTACTTGTTGAAGATTGTATTGCCAGCGGCAAAGATTATAACGGAGGAGGTGCAAGATACAATACATCATATATACAGGGTGTTGGTCTTGGCAGTATCACAGATATGCTGACGTCAATCCGGTATAATATTTTTGATAATAAGAAGTTCGGATGGGAAGAGTTAACAAAAGCACTCGATGCCGATTTTAACGGATATGAACAGGTTCAGTATGAGATGATCTATAACACTCCGAAATTCGGAAACGATGATGATTATGCCGATCAGCAGGCAGTAGCTGTTTTTGAGATCTATTATGATGCCGTGAATGGCAGACCAACATCAAGAGGAGGAGTCCACCGGATTAATATGCTGCCAACAACCTCACATGTCTATTTTGGAAGTGTAATCGGCGCAACTCCTGATGGCCGGAAAGCACATAAACCACTGTCAGAAGGTATATCACCCAGCCAGGGAGTTGATAAACAAGGACCAACATCGGTCATTAAGTCTGCTTCAAAAATCGATCACCTGCGTACAGGAGGTACACTTCTTAATCAGAAATTCTCACCACAGTTTTTTGAAGATGAAGATAGCTATGATTGCCTTACAGCCTTGATACGCAGCTATTTCAGTCTAGATGGTCATCATATCCAGTTTAATGTGGTAAATGCAGAAACTCTGAAGGATGCACAAAAGCATCCCGAGCTATATCGTGATTTAATTGTGCGGGTAGCAGGGTATAGTGATTATTTTAATGATCTTGGTGAGGATCTTCAGAATGAGATCATCAAAAGAACGGAATATGAAAGTTATTAATAGTTATTAAGTTATTAAGTTATTAAGTTGTCTTTGGTTTAAGATTCCAATAACCCAATTACTCAATAACCCAATAACCCAATAATTAATAAAAAAGGTGGCTTCTTAAACGAGGCACCACCTTAAATTAGAGCTATTTATTTCTATTTAATCTTCTTATCCTTCGTCTCATTGAACACCGAAGTGGCAGTTGCAATAATGCCTGCGATGTCAGTAAGATTCGACGGAATTATTAATGTGTTATTAATCTTGGCCAGCTTTCCAAACTCCATAAGATATTGTTCAGCTATTCTCAGGTTAACGGCATTTAAACCGTTTTCTTCAGATATAGCTGAAGATATTGCTCTTAAGCCATTCGCGGTTGCCTTTGCAAGTTGTTCGATCTCTGAAGCACGTCCTGCAGCCTCGTTGATACGCTTCTGCATCTCGCCTTCAGATTTTTTAATCAACTCCTGCTTGTCGCCTTCTGCATTATTTATCTTAGCCTGTTTTGTTCCTTCCGATTCAGCAATAACAGCTCTCTTCTCCCTTTCAGCCCTCATCTGTTTTTCCATAGCATCTTTAATGCTCTGAGGAGGCGAAATATTTTTAACCTCGTAACGTGATACTTTAACACCCCATGGCTCACTGGCTTTATCAACAGCTTCAACAATAGATACGTTAATTGTTTCACGTTCTTCAAATGTTCTGTCAAGTTCGAGCTTGCCAATAACGCTCCTCATTGTTGTCTGGGCTATCTGTATTGAAGCAAATCTGTAATTATCAATTCCATATGAAGCTTTTTGAGGATCCAGAACCTGAAGGTAAAGGATACCGTCAACCTCAACTGCGATATTATCGCGTGTGATACATATCTGTGGTGCGACATCAATTGCCTGTTCTTTAAGCGTGTGTCTGTACCTTACTTTATCGATAAAAGGGATAAGTATCTGGAAACCTGCTGTAAAGGTTGCCCTGTATTTTCCGAGTCTTTCAACGATTATTGCTGTTCTCTGGGGAACAATTTTAATCATAGATGCAATCAGGAAAAATCCTAAAAAGATTACCCCAATAAGAATAAAAGTAGAGCTGGATCCTTCCATTTTAATTATTTTTTAGGTTTAACTATTAATGTAAAATTCTCTTTTTCAATGATGATAGCTGTTTGTCCTTCTTTAATTTCTGATTTAGATTCAGCTTTCCAGGTTGTGCCTTTGAACTCGATTTTTCCTTTCTTGTCAGGACCAATATCGGTAGTAGTCAGAGCCTCTTTTCCTGTAAACTCATCCTCAACCTCATCAGACAGGTTTCCCTTGCTGTAGAAGAATTTCTCCTGAATAATTCTTCTGAGTGCAATGAGAGAAAGAACGGAAGTTAAAGCGAAAATTATTATTTGCAGATTGGTTCCGGGTTCCCCAATCAGACAAACCAGAGCAGTAATCCATGCTCCCAGGCCGAAGAAAAAAATGAAAAAACCGGGAATGACTAATTCGAGCAGAAACAGAACCAGGCCTATAAGGAACCAAAATAGTTCAGGCCTGGAAAAAATGTTTGCAATCATAACGAATAGTTTAAATTATTAGCGGAAAAATTGTTTTGAATGAAGTAAAGATATAATAAAAACAGCAGAAAACTCAAAAATAAATCCTGTGAGCCATTTTTTTATTTGGATCGGAAGTTACTACGGGGAAAGAAGATGGTTTAATTTTTGGCTATACTGTTACCGATATCTCTCATCCATGCGGCAACTTTCTTGGAATAGAAATTCAGGTTTTCGCAGGTAAAATCACCTTCCATTTTAATAAGGTAACCTTTATAAGTTCCGGTGCTCTCCGAAAACTGGTAGCAGATAAACTCTAATGATCCTGCATCTGCTGCTACATTTTTTAAAGCAGTTATCTTGCTTGAAGCGATGTTTTTAATGTAATATGTATATTTCTGAAGCTCTTCTTTTGGGATATTTTTGCCGGTTTGTATGCATTTATTAATGTTTTCAGCAACCTGGCTTTCACTAAGAGTAAAGTCATTGTCAGGAAAATTCCAATCTTCCGGATTACTATATGTCATAACATTACCTTCATTGTCGATAATAAAGCCATTGTGCTGATAACCCCAGGCATAATTGACATATTCAAGCTGAAACAGGATTGCCTGCTTATCGCTGATGATATAATTCTTTTTGCATCCTGTTATTAACAAGACCAATAGAACAATAAGAAATATTTTTTTCAGAGATGATTTCATTTAAAGTTAATTAATCTACTGATCCTCAAAAATCGGACCATTTTGGATAGTCATGGAACGATTGGCAGTTAAAATTATTATTATAATGAATATAAAGAATATCACGATAAAAAAAAATACAGGATTCATTTTTTTTTCGTAATTTATATCGTTTATAATTCATGTGGAATTGCTCTGGGATTAAACATATCTCATCCGTCAATTTAACGGGATAAGTAATTCATTCACAAGTTATAATACGCTTTGTATTTCAGCATCTTAATTAAATTATCAGGAAAGGAGACAAATCAAATGGAAAAATTTTTTGATTATTTTGATGGTCGGTACAGAGAGTCTATATTAAATAAGCCTCCTGCTGATGATGGTCCTGTAATTACACTTTCACGATTAACAGGAAGCGATGCCCGCCAGGTAGCGGCTATTCTGGTTGATGACCTTAACCGTAAATATGGTATAACAAAATGGAGATGGGTCGATAAGGATATTATTTATGCCATAGCAAAGGAATTGAATACAGATACTCAGCGTGTTGAAAATTTCTATAAAGGAATTGAATTATCCAATATTTCGGAGATGATAATGGCTTTTTCAGATGGTTTTGTAAGCGATCTGAGGGTAAAAAAAGCTATTAAAGATGTTGTCCTTTCTATTTGTAAAGAGGGATATATTATTCTGGTTGGAAGAGGTGGTGTCTCAATAGCCCATGAAATTACCGATGCACTTCATATCCGGCTTATTGCGCCCTTTTACTGGAGGGTTGAGAATGTAATGAAAAAGAAGGGAATGGATATAGAAACTGCCGAGGAGTATGTTGTTGATACCGATGAAAAAAGATTCAATCTGATCAGGGCATTCCTTGATAAGAAACCGTTGAATATTGATTATCTGTTCGATTCAACAATAAACCGCAGTTCATTCACCATTCAGGGAATATCGGATCTTATTGTAACAATGTTTGAGAAAAAGATCGGGCAACAAATTACCGAGAGGAAAAACAAAACACAGAAATTTTAATTATTTCAGTTTAATCACACTGCCTTCCCTCTGCGCCCTGAGTTTTATACCCCACTACATTCACCTATCTTTTTTATGTGCTCACTTAGCCTTCTGTCGAGACTTTTCTTATATGCATCCCAATCACTTATAGGATATTTTGCAACACCGCTATCCATTGCTGCTTTAGCAACTGCCGGAGCCACACATGATATTAGTCTTGGGTCAAGTGGTTTTGGAATAATATAATCTTTTCCGAATTTAAGTTTATCGATATTATAAGCTACTAATACTGAATCAGGTACCGGCTCTTTTGTCAGTGCAGCAAGAGCTTTTGAAGCAGCAAGCTTCATTTCCTCGTTTATTGTTGAAGCTCTAACATCAAGGGCACCCCGGAATATAAACGGGAATCCCAGTACATTATTAATCTGGTTTGGATAATCTGATCTTCCTGTAGCAAAAATCAGGTCATTACGTGTAGCCATTGCATCCTCGAAGGAGATTTCCGGATTGGGATTAGCCATTGCGAAAACGATAGGATTACTTGCCATTGAAGCCAGCATATCTTTGGTCATCATATTGGCAGCAGAAAGACCAAGGAAAAGATCAGAATCTTTGACAGCCTGTGCCAGAGTGTCAAGGTCCCTGTCGGTTATGAATTCCTGCTTATATTTATTAAGGTCTTT
>JAUYBT010000230.1 GCA_030692905.1 Bacteroidales bacterium | reverse complement strand
GATTTCTTTATATCTTCAAGGTATTGCTTGATATTCTGCTCTTCCTCCTTCTTAACGATTAAAAGCACATTTTCAGAATCAACAACAATATAATCTTTGAGTCCCTGCAAGACAGCTATCTTACCAGGGGCAATATTAAAGATATTTCCCTTATTGTCATATGAAAAAACATCCCCCCTAACCAACGCGTTGCCTTTTTTGTCAACTGTTGAATGCTCATATAGCGAACTCCAGGTTCCGAGATCAGACCAGCCAATGTCAGTGCACATAACATATACATTGTTTGCCTTTTCCATAATCCCATAATCAATTGAGATGCTTCTGCATTCTGCATACGTCTTTCCAATGAAACTTTTTTCCTGCTTCGTTCCAAAAATATTTCTGCCTTCATCGAATATGGTATAGGTATCCGGCAGATGCTTTTCAAATGCTGAAAGTATCGATTTGATATTCCATATAAAGATCCCTGAGTTCCAGTAAAAATCGCCGCTTTCCAAAAAAACTTTTGCAAGGTCAATATCCGGCTTCTCAGTAAATGTCTTTACCTTAAGCAGATTTTCATAGCCTTTAACAGGTTTCTTCTGATCTGCCTGTATATAACCGTATCCTGTTTCTGGCCTGTCAGGCTTTATTCCCAGAGTAACCAGGGCATCGTTCCCTTCAGCAAAGTCAAAGCAACTCTGCAATACTTCACAAAGTTTATCTTCTTTAACAATCACGTGGTCAGCCGGTGTAACAGCAATTACTGCGACAGGATTTTCCTTTAATATCCTGAACGTTCCATACGCCAGGCAAGGGGCTGTATTGCGACGAAAAGGTTCTCCCAGTACACGGGATGGATCAATACCCAACTGCTCAACTACAAGGTCTTTATGATCAGCATTTGTAACAACAAAAATATTCTCCGCGGGACATATTTCTTTAAAACGCCTGAAGGTCTGTTGGATCAGGGTCTCTCCCTTCCCAAGAATATCAAGAAACTGCTTTGGTTTTTCGCGACGGCTCAGAGGCCAGAAACGGCTTCCTACTCCACCTGCCATTATAATGACATATCTATTGTTCATAAGAGAATATTTTTTGCAAAATCTTATGCAAATATATAATTATTTATGCATTCAGGTTTCAAAAACCAGTGTAACGGAATTACCTTAAATATTCGTAATTTTGATGTGCAATAATATAATATCATGATTAAGTTTCTTACACAGATCGGGCTTTACTTCCTGCTTCTTAAAAAGGTCTTCTCCAAACCTGAGAAACCTTCTGTTTATTACAAGCAAACCATGAGGGAGTTTGTGTATCTGGGCCTGTATTCGGTTGGTATCATTGCCATTATTTCCTTCTTCATGGGGGCAGTTATTACCCTGCAAACAGCTTATAATACCGAAAACCCAATTTACCCAACGTATCTTATAGGCCTGGGTTGCCGCGATTCCATCATCCTTGAGTTCTCTTCCACGGTTGCTGCACTCATCCTTGCCGGAAAAGTCGGTTCTAATATTGCATCTGAAATTGGAACGATGCGAGTTACAGAACAAATAGACGCCCTTGAGATCATGGGAGTCAATTCTGCTTCTTACCTAATACTCCCTAAAATAATTGCAACCCTTCTCTTTAACCCTGTACTGACACTGATCGCTATAATTGTCGGGATTTTCGGAGGATGGATTGCCGGTACGCTATCAGGTGTAATTACTTCAGAGAACTTTATTTACGGAATTCAATATGCATTCATACCTTATTATATTACATATTCAATGATAAAAACGGTATTCTTTGCATTCATAATAACCAGTGTTTCTGGCTTTCAGGGGTATTATGTCAACGGAGGATCGCTTGAGGTAGGCCGGGCCAGTACAAAAGCAGTTGTTTATAGTAGTGTACTGATATTGCTGTTCAATGTAATACTCACTCAACTTCTGCTGTCATGATAAGTGTTAAAAATCTGAATAAATCATTCAATGGGATTAGTGTTCTGAATAATATCTCGGTAACATTCGAAACAGGGAAAACTAACCTTATAATCGGCAGAAGCGGATCGGGCAAAACAGTTCTGCTTAAATCAATTGTCGGGCTTCATGAAGTTGAAAGCGGAGAGATCTGGTATGAGGATACCCTGTTTAATAAACTCGATTTTGCAGGTAAAAAAGAGATCCGCAGTGAGATTGGAATGCTTTTCCAGGGAAGTGCTCTCTTCGATTCCTTAACAGTTGAACAGAATGTACGCTTTCCTCTGGATATGTTCACAGATAAAAGTCCTGCTGAAAAAAATGAAAGGGTTGATTTTTGTCTTAACAGGGTCAACATTATAAATGCCAACAAATTATTTCCTTCAGAATTATCAGGCGGAATGAAGAAAAGGGTGGCAATCGCCAGAGCAATATCATTAAATCCTAAATACCTTTTTTGTGATGAACCCAATTCTGGTCTCGACCCGATAACCGCCATCCTGATTGACGAGCTTATCAAAGAACTCACAGAAGAGTATTCAATGACAACAATTGTAAATACTCACGATATGAACTCTGTTATGGAGATCGGAGAAAAAATAATTTTTATCAGCGACGGTGTGAAATGCTGGGAAGGAAATAAAAATGAGATCCTCAGTTCAGATTGTGAAACATTGAATGATTTTGTATTTGCGAATGCTCTTGCTAAAAAGTTGAGATCCAAAGAAAAGTAATACTTATGACATTATTTGTTAACGTCCTCGTAATCGATATATTCGCCTATCTCTTTCGAAATTTTTTTGCTGTTTATCTTACTCCTCTTATCCGGTTCGGGTCTGGGTACAGAAGTATGCTCCTCTTCCCCATACCTCATAAAAGATCTTATTATCAGATAAACTATTAAACTGACTAATACAAAACGAATTAAAATCATCCTTTACTAAATAATTATTCAACCAGTACCATTGGTTTGTCATCTTTCTTCTTGATCCTGTTCCCAAAGACAAGGTTCATCCCTAACCTTAAATTAATAGTATTCCAGCTGGCGGGAAGAGAAATGGTGCGTTTACTATCAACTTTAATTTCATAGTCTTTCTCATTTAATTTCAGTGTCAATTTTATAATTATAAAGGAACTTATCAGTTCCGCCGACAATAAGATGCCAGCCACTTTTGTCCGACAGTTTCCCGATTGAGAACATGGATGCTCCTCTGAGAGGGAATCCATTCATTGTTTCTCCTTTTATACCTATAAGATATATCTGCTTCTTATTAATGTCAAACACTCCGATTTTTCTGTCCGAACCTGAAAAAATAAAGCTAATCGGTCCCCAAAGGTCAATTGAGCCAAAATCCCTGGAGAACATCTCTGATCTGTTATGATCATAAAGATACAACATACCTTTGTCAATAAAAATATATTCACCAAAACCATCGCCATCTACGTCAAAATTATCGAATGAATGGTCACCGGAGAACTTCTTCAGGCTGAATTTTTTGATACTGCCGTCGAAATAAATATGTTGTACAGTACCATCGGGCGATGTGCATACCACCGAAGGTTCTGACCCCGGATTCAACCTCATTGCCGACCTGCTGGCTTTGGTAACTGATTCTTTCAGGTTAACTCTTTTATTGCCTGCACGGTCGAGAAAATAGACCGAGTTTTCATCAGAGGCTACAAGGTAATCTTTTCCTGAAACTTTAAAATAACTGATTCCGGCCTTCACATAACCTGTAGTACGGAACGGATTCCAACCCTTTACAACATTCCTGGTTTTATCGTATGAATAGATCATTTTATCTTCCCCGGCAATAAAAAGCCTGTAATTAAGGTTATTGTCATAGTCAAACAGGGCCAGGGAGTTTGTGGCCGGCGATCTGAGTTTAACCGGATATCTCTCAACATAATTTCCATTTCTGTCGAGAAGATGAATATAATTCTTTCCTGAGAACATTAGCTGATACTTCCCGTTCCGGAAATAGTCAATCATATAAATAGTGCCAATAATCCTCTCATTCAGCGATACCTTCCAGAGCACACGCCCTGCAGCATTTATCAGGTATGTATTGTTCTTCATATCCTGAATGAAAATCTCTTTTGCTCCTGTAGTATGATTGGTAAAAAAGAATGGTTTTATGCCTGCAATAGTATCAAGCAAAGTCTCCCATTCAGTAGTCGATTCTTCCCTGGTCACTTCCTTAAATCTGATCGATAAACTATTGTATATCATCCCGTTGCTCGAAGCGAACTGGTATCCGACAGCCTGAACACGGTTAGATAATTCATATAAAATCAATGTGTTATCGCCAACCGGTCTCTCTTTAATATCAATGTATGCTCTCGTAATTTCCTCCCCGGTATATTCTTTTAATTTAACAGCAAGACCGACTGCTACCTGTGAAACAGTACTGTCGGACTTGCTGACCGGACTTTCAGCAGAAAGAACAAGTGTTTCAAAAATCACCGTTGATGACGGGAGAATTTTATATGTATGAAATTCCCGTGGCAGAATAAATTTATACCTGTAAAGAAATTCCGAGGAATCGGGACTTTCAGTATAACCGCTCAGAACAAGACCATCTTCATTGATATAAATATCCCCTCCTGCGGTACCTGCCAGTTTGGTAATCTTCGTTGCCACACCCTGGACATCTTTTCCCAAAACTGATTTAAATAATCTGTGGAGATTAGCAAAAACCACAAATATTTTATCTTCGTTTTTCCCCGATGCCAGTAATACTCTTGAAAAACCCGGCAGATTTCTTACATCCTTTTCCCTGCCCATCTGAACACGGGCTTCTTCAAGAAGCTCCTTTGAACTGCTGCATAACATTAATCCTGATATAAGAGAGATATAAGCGGTGTCTTTCTGGCTGTTAACTGCAAAAGGGATCTTAAGAACCAGATTACCGTTTAATTTACTTTCAATCACCTCCTTAATTCCCGAGGAACGCAACACCTCTTTAATCTGCCGGTATCTGATTTCACCGGGAACAGTCATCGAAAGAAGAGACTGAAGTTTTCCTTCCTTAGTCGGATGAAATGATATAATCGAAGAGCCGTCATCCAGTAACTTCTTAAACCCCGCTTTATTAAGCTGATCGGTAAGATATTTCAACTTCCGGATAAAATTGTCAAACTCTTTGATCTTACCAGCCTCCCCAAATAATCCCTTCCCTGTTGTGAGAGAATTCATGAAACTTTGCAGGTCAACGGTCTCAATAACAATACACGCACCAGGAGATATTGCCTTGTAAGGATCTGTAAATAAGTTTTTTCTGCCCTGCTGGAAAAAATATCCCATTATGGCAAGACCTGAAACCAGGAGTGCCAATAAAATGATTGTGACTCTTTTTCCCACTATCAGATCATTAATAATTGTTGCATTCCAAAATTAATAAATAACTCAGGTGCTACTTAATCTTTAAAATAAAAATTATTAAAATGTTATAAATCAAGTAGAAATGTTTTTTAAAATACTTCTCATGAACTCACCCTCTAACCCCCTCTCTACTTCGTAAAGAGGGGGAACAAGCTAATATACAATGTATTACACCCCCTCTTTGCAGAGCAGAGAGGGGGCCGGGGGGGTGAGTTCATGCCTATTAACCAACTATTTTGGAACATTTTTTGTTAGTTTTACGAATTATTCAATGAGTCTTTATGATGAGAATAGTAATTTTTGGCTGTATATTGACCTTTTTTACAATACTTAATTGCTTTTCGCAAACAATTACAGTCATTGACAATGAGGACCTTAAACCAATATCCGATGTAGCTGTCCTTAATGAGTCAAAGACAAAATTTATTTTAACAAACAGGTCAGGAAAAGCAGATATCTCATCATTCGGGGATAAAGAAATGATCTGTTTTCAGCATTTTACCTTTGAACGGGTTTGCCTGAGCCTTGATGAGATAAAAAAAACGGGGTTTTTGATTAAGCTCACCCGTAAGATATTTGCGATAGAGGAATTCGTTATGTCTGCAAACCGCTGGGAACAGAATAAAAACGAGGTGCCCAATAAAATAACAAGTATTCTAAAACCTGCTGTTGAGCTTCAGAACCCTCAGACCGCAGCTGATCTCATTGGAATCTCTGATGAAGTTTATATACAAAAGAGTCAGCTTGGGGGAGGGAGTCCGATGATCAGGGGATTTGCAACCAACCGTATTCTAATTGTTGTCGATGGGGTCAGAATGAATAATGCAATTTACAGGGAGGGTAATATCCATAATGTTATTTCTCTCGACCCCTCCGTAATAGAATCAACAGAGATCATTTTCGGTCCCGGAGCTACAGTATATGGGAGTGATGCCATTGGCGGGGTGATGGATTTTCATACAAAAAAAACTCTCTTTTCGACAAGTGAAAAACTATATATCAAGGCAGATGCCTTTACACGTTTCTCATCTGCAAACAACGAAAAAGCCGGCCATTTTGACATTAATGCCGGAAGCAAGAGGCTGGCTTTTCTGACAAGTATAAGTTGGTCATCTTTTGGCAATCTTAAAATGGGCTCAAAAAGTAATCCCGATTATGCCCGGCAGGAATATGTAGCGCAATTCAGCGGATTAGATTCCATTATTCCAAATCCCGATCCGTTGGTTCAGATGGTTACGGCTTATGACCAGCTCAATACTATGAACAAGCTCCGGTATAAAATATCCGAGAACATCGACCTGGTGTATACAAACCATTATTCCCGGTTATCAAATGTTCCGCGTTATGACAGGCTTATACAGTATAAATCGGGAAAACTGAGATATGGCGATTGGTACTATGGTCCGCAGGTCTGGTTAATGAATAACCTCCAGATTACTATCCGGAAAGAG
This sequence comes from Bacteroidales bacterium, assembly GCA_030692905.1. GTDB lineage: Bacteria > Bacteroidota > Bacteroidia > Bacteroidales > VadinHA17 > LD21. Next base: position 9,715 of record JAUYBT010000230.1, on the reverse strand, counting down.
CACAAAATGTTTGATGAGATCAGGTTGATAGCTGCACACCAAAAATACAGGGAGAGCAGGCACGACAGAAGTTTTGGTAAAATATCGACTAACGAACAATTTGAAAATGTGTCAATTCTCTCCTTAAATCTCGACTTTGATAAGAAAATCAATAAGGAAAAGGAGTTGGTATATTATGGCCTTGAACTTGTTAACAACAGAATTAAATCGGTTGCGCAGACGCGTACATTAATTGCCAACAATATTGCACCGGCAGGTTCGAGATATCCGAACGGTGATAATAAATACAACAGCTTTTCATTATATGCCGGTTACAAAAATAATCTGTCGGATATGATATCTCTCAATACCGGAATCAGGTATAACAATGTAGGATTGTACTCAACAATTGCGGACAATTCTTTTTACAACTTCCCTTTTACCACAATATCAATATCAAATGGTGCAATAACCGGAGCAGCCGGTATAGTATTCAGGGTAAAGGAAAAAATGCAGGTCAACCTGAACACATCAACCGGGTTCAGGGCTCCCAACCTCGATGATGCAGGCAAGGTTTTTGATTCGGCGCCGGGGGTTGTTGTCGTTCCTAACCCTTCACTCGAACCCGAATATGCATATAACATTGATCTGGGAGTATCAAAAGACTTCGGAGAATTCCTCCATGTCGATTTTACAGCATTTCACACCTGGCTCACAAATGCAATGATCCGCCATGATTTTCTTTTTGACGGGCACGACTCCATAATGTACGGAGGGGAGTTAAGCAAGGTTGAAGCTATCACAAATGCCGGATCTGCACGCGTTTATGGTTTCCATATAATCATGCAGGCAAATATCACTGACAACCTTTCATTAAAAACAATAATTAATATCACTGAAGGAAAGGAAAAGAATGGGGTTCCCCTGAGGCATGCAGCACCTGTATTCGGATCAACGCATTTGATTTATGAGCGCTCTAAATTGAAAGCCGATTTTTATTCCAGTTATAACGGGCCTAAAAAATTTGAAAAGATGCCCCCCTCCGAAATCGAGAAACCATATATGTATGCAACTGATGAAAACGGCAACCCATGGTCGCCTGGATGGGTTACTCTTAATTTCAAGTTTTCTTATAGCTTTTTTAACAGGATCATGGTCAATACCGGGGTTGAAAATATTCTCGATGTCAGGTATAGACCCTATTCCTCAGGAATAGTGGCCCCGGGAAGGAATTTCATTATTTCGTTGAGAGTCATAATATAATAAACTGCTTCAGGAATAATCACTTTTGGCACACAATTTGATTTAATGTTATTACACAGGCAATCTCAATCATATCCCTGATCACTCAGGGCAGCCAGGCCAAAAGCCTGGCTTTCTTTTTTATATTAAAATGATCTGTAACCGATTATTTCCCTTACTTCCCGTATAGTTTTTGAAGCGCTTGCCCTGGCCTTTTCAGCGCCCGTTGAAACAACTCTGGAGAGATATCTATTATCAGAGAGTATATCATTGATCTTGCTTCGAATAGGGTCAGTAACCCTGATAATATCCTCTGCAAGTTGCTTTTTCATGTCGCCATAACGGATTTCGCAGGAAGCATGTTTCTCTGTGAAAAATTTAACAGTATCCGGATCCGAAACAACATTCATAATGGTAAAAAGGTTCTTCACCGGCTCAGATGGTTCCTGCCCCTGGGCTGCCGGTCCGGTATCGGTGACTGCTCTCATCACCTTTTTCCTTATTTCCTGCGGTGTATCGGCAAGAAAGACCCCGTTGCCTTCACTTTTACCCATTTTACCTGTTCCATCAAGTCCGGGTATTTTTACTAGCTGTTTACCAAAATTATATGCGTCAGGTTCCGGAAAGTAATTAACATCATATATCATATTGAATCTCCTGGCAAACCTCCTTGTCATCTCAAGGTGTTGCTCCTGATCTTTCCCGACGGGTACCTTGTTCGCTTTATGAATTATTATGTCGGCTGCCATCAGTACCGGGTAGGTTAATAATCCTGCATTGATATTATCGGGTTGTTTTCTTATTTTTTCCTTAAATGAAGCAGTCCTTTCCAGTTCACCTACATAGGCATTCATATTCAGCAGCAGATATAACTCAGAGACTTCCGGAACATCACTCTGAATAAAAACTGTCGCAATTTCCGGGTCGATACCACATGCAAGATATTCTGCCAGAACCTGCTTAATATTACCATGAAGGTCTTCGGGTTTAGGATGAGTTGTAAGAGCATGATAATCAGCAATAAAGAAATAGCAATTATTCTCCGTCTGCATCTTAAGAAAGTTCTTTATTGCACCAAAATAATTTCCAAGGTGAAGGGTTCCCGTTGATCTGATGCCACTCACTACTGTGTCCATTGTACTCTAAAATAAAGATTCACCGCAAAGCTAATTCTTTTTTCGAAATTTATGAATTAGATCCTCCTCATCTCCCCTAAAGTGGCATTTCATTTAGGTAGGAGAACCCCTCTGCCGCTTCGCGGCATCTCCCCTAAAGGGCTTTTTATTTGGCGAGGGAAACCCCTCTGTCAGCTTTGCTGACATCTCCCCTAAAGGGGAGAAAATACTGTGTTATTTAGTTGAATTACACTTATATGCAGGATTTTTCCCCCCTTTGGGGGAAATAAAAAAGGGGGGGTTCTCCCTATAAAAGAATTTGCAGGAAAATCGTACCTTTACCAGATTAAATAAAATTGGCCATGGAATCGACAAGACAGAAAAAAGTATCGCGCTTAATCCTGAAAGAACTGGCCGATATCTTTCTCAAAAAAGGAAATGAATTCGCGCACGGGAAATTGGTTTCAATCACAAGAGTAAGAGTCAGCCCCGATCTCTCTTTTGCAAAAGTCTATATAAGTATCTTCCCTCCAACAAACCAGGAAGATATTCTAAAAGCTATCCAGGAGCACAGCTCAAAGATCAGATTTGTCCTGGGGCAAAAAGTCAGATCACAGCTTCGGATTGTACCTGATATTGCATTCCATATTGATGATAGCCTTGACTATATTGACAAAATAGACAAGTTGCTGAAATCATAGTATATATGCAGTACGAACCTATAAAAAGATCGCTTGGTAAATTCTTCGCAGGGTCTCTGTTCATGAGAAAAACCCTCTATTTTCTACTTGACCTCCTGCTCCTCCGCACCTGGCATGTAAAAAAAGCATTACGAAAAATCGTCCGGCAATTTCCAGGAGACGCATCGGTTCTTGATGCGGGTTCAGGATTTGGCCAGTACACCTGGCGCATGAGTAAAATGAATTCCAGATGGAATATAAAAGCCATTGATATCAACAGTGAACAGATAGAAGATTGCAACAGGTTTTTCGGAAAAACAGGTTTTTCGGGCAGAGTAAAATTCTACACCGTGGATCTCACTGCTCTGGATGACCTCAACTGCTATAATATCATTTTGTCGGTAGATGTGATGGAACACATCGAAGAAGATGTTTTAGTCTTTAAAAACTTCTACAAGTCACTGAAAGAAAATGGCATCTTATTAATATCAACTCCTTCAGATAAAGGAGGATCAGATGTTCACAACGACAAAGAAGAATCTTTCATTGATGAACATGTAAGAGACGGATACAGCATTAAGGATATAACCGAGAAACTATCTCTGGCAGGCTTCAGGTATATTGAGGCAGGCTATACATACGGAAAACCAGGGAATATCTCATGGCGGTTGTCGATGAAATACCCGATAAAGATGCTCAATGTCTCTTATCTCTTTTTCATTATTCTCCCTTTTTATTATTTGATTTTTTTTCCTGTTTCAGTAATACTTAACATTTTTGATCTCCGTTTAACCCATAAAACCGGTACCGGATTACTTGTTACCGCCAGAAAATAAGAATAGTGAAACTCTCATTATACATAGCAAAAAGGTACCTGTTCGCAAAAAAATCGCGAAATGCAATAAACATAATATCGGCAGTCTCAGTTGCCGGTGTTGCTGTTGGCACTATGGCTCTGATAATTGTTCTTTCCGTTTTTAACGGACTTGAAACAATGGTAAGTGCTATTTTCAACACATTTGACCCTGACATTAAGATAACTGCCGAAGAGGGTAAAACCTTTATTGCCGACACATCGCGTCTGAAACTGCTGGCAAATGTTGATGGGCTATCCTGTTATTCGCTTACTATTGAGGAAAATGCACTTCTGAAATATGGCGACAGACAATTTATTGCAACAATAAAAGGTGTTGACGATAACTATGCAATGGTTACAAATATCGACAGCTCGATGTGGGAGGGTGATTTCATACTGAGAAACGATAAAGGTCGGTCGTATGCTATTCCCGGAATCGGAGTTGCCCAATACCTGGGGATCAGGGTTAATTTCATCACTCCATTAAATATAATCGTCATAAGAAATACAGGAAGTACCAATATCAATCCCGAAAATGCATTAAAAGAGAGGTTTATTTTCCCATCCGGAATCTTTGAGGTTGAAAAAGAGTACGATTCAAAATATGTTTACATCCCGATTGAATTTGCCCGTGAACTGACTGAAATTGAGGATGGTGTAAGTTCAGTTGAGATCAAATTCATAGACCAGGCCGATCCCCGGATTGCACAAAAAAATATTGTGAAAATTTTTGGTAAGGGTTTCGTCGTTCAGAACAGGTATGAACAACAGGAGATATTTTATAAGGTGATGCGGTCCGAAAGACTGGCCATCTTCTTCATTCTTACACTGATTCTTATTATTGCTTCTTTCAATATAATAGGTTCACTTACCATGCTGATAATTGAAAAAGAGCGTGACATAGAAATACTTAAGAGCCTTGGCGCTGATAACGATCTTATCAGAAAGATTTTTATTTTTGAAGGATGGCTGATCTCTATAATCGGGGCAGTAGCCGGTATTATCCTGGGTTTTGCTATTTGCTGGCTTCAGCAAACATTTGGACTTATAAAACTTCAGAGTGAATCTCTTATCATGGATTCTTACCCGGTAGTAATGAAGGTTAAAGATTTTATTATTGTTCCCGGAACAGTCCTGCTGATCGGCTATTGGGCTGCGTGGTACCCTGTAAGATTTCTTACAAAGAAATTCCTGAATAAGGACGTATAATAATCAATTACTATATTTACACTTAAAGTCCGGATAAACATGTTACACACCAAAAAATGAGAATAAACCCTAATAATGAAGTACTATGATCCGGTTTGCTCTTCTCATAATGATACTGTTTTCATTAACAGCCGGCTCTTGTTCCAGCAGAAAGAATAAACTGGATCACAATGACCTGATACCTGAAAAGGAGCTGGTTTCTATTTTAACTGATGTCCATATTGCCGACGGACTTCTTTCTCTTCCAAACATTCGTTACTGGTTTTCTTCCCTTGACTCTCTTACAACATATAAAAACATCTTTGAAAAACATGGTTACTCAAAAGAAACCATGTATAAAACAATGAAATATTATTTCATCAAAAAACCCAAGCAACTAATTATGATCTATGACCAGGTCCTTGGAAAATTAAGCGAGATGGAATCACTTCTTGAAAGAGAAGTTATACTGGCAGAAGGACGTATTAAAAACCTCTGGACAGGGAAGGAGTTTTATTGCTTCCCCGATCCGGCAGGAAACGATTCGACCCGGTTCGATATAACACTTAATAATCCGGGCATTTATACCCTGACATTTTCTGCCATTCTTTTCCCCGATGACCAGTCGGTGAATCCGCGAATAACCGCTTATTCGTGCCACCCCGACAGTATTGAAACAGGAGAGAGGGATTATGTAAAAACAATGAAATATATAAAAGATGGCCAGCCCCATACCTATACCTTTATTTTTCGTGTCCCGGAAAAAAGAACTCTTCATCTGAGAGGCTGGCTCTATGATTTTGACAACAAACCTGATGAGTGGGGAAAACATGTGAGAATAGAAAATATCTCAATTACCTATACCTCTGCGGCGGTATGAAGCGCTTTTCAGCCCAGTACATTATTACAAATTCCGGTCCTCCGCTTAAAAGAGCAATGATAACGACTGAGGATGATGGTACTATTTTAAGTATTGAGGATACGGGTGGTGATCTGGAAGAAAAGCATTCTGTAGAATTTTATAATGGTATTATCATTCCCGGTTTTGTGAATTGCCATTGTCATCTTGAGCTGTCACATATGAAAGGCTCTATCGCTCAGGGCAGTTGTTTAGGAGGTTTTGTTAAACAGGTCAGAAACACCAGGGATAATAATAGTGAAAGCATCATTGCCTCTGCATGCTCTGCAGATAATGAAATGTATAGTGAAGGAATAGTTCTATGCGCAGATATTTGTAACACTTCCCTCTCCTTCAACATAAAAAAAGAAAGCAGGATCTGTTACATTAACCTTCTTGAAGTTTTTGGGATTGACGCGGAAAAGGCCAGCCGGCGTATGGATGAAATAATCAAAGTTGCAGAAACAGCTGAGGATATGAACCTTCCTTTCTCGATAGTCCCCCACTCTGTTTATTCAATGTCGCTTTCTCTATTACGGCTTCTCAGAGAAAAAAGTGATAACAACAAGGTTACCTCTATTCATTTTATGGAGACATACGGAGAAAAGGCTTTCCTTGAAAATCATTCCGGCCCTTTTATGACTTCATACAAACTATCCGGATTAATCACCTCCGGGCTGGAAACAGTTAAAAGCCATGTTGATGCTGTTTTGAATGAAATAACCCTTTCCGGCAACCTGATCCTTGTCCATAATACCTTTGCCGACAGGGAGACCATTAAAAAGATTAAGGAGAGAAAGAATTTATTCTGGTGCCTTTGTCCTAATTCAAATATTTACATCGAGAATGAAATGCCGCCTCTTGATTTGCTTATTGAGGAGGATTGTGAAATCGTTATCGGGACCGACAGCCTGGCTTCGAATAATAAGCTTAGCATCCTCGAAGAACTTAAAACCCTTCAGTTAAATTTCCCTGCTGAATCAATTGAAGAATTAGTCCGCTGGGCGACTATAAACGGTGCTAAAGCGCTAGGAGAGGAGGGCCGGTTTGGGAAGATTGAATCCGGTAAAAAGCCAGGGCTGCTGCTGCTTCAGAATGTTGACCTTAATAATATGAAACTCCTCCCCGGAAGTTTTGTCACCCGGCTAATATAGATAGAGTATTCTGCAATTTATATTAATTTTGAATCCGGTAAAAGGGAGCGAAAATGGCCACATTTCTTTTTGATGATATAATATTCGGCCCGGTGAAAAGCAGAAGACTGGGTGTATCGCTTGGAATAAATCTGTTACCCACCAAAAGAAAGATCTGTAATTTCAATTGCATCTACTGCGAATGTGGCTGGACCCGGGATATTGAAAAAGCGGTCAGCCATCTTCCCCGCCGCGAAGAGGTATATGAGGCACTCGATCTTAAACTCTCCGGGATGAAAGCAAAGAGCGAGTCGCCCGATGTAATTACATATGCAGGCAACGGAGAGCCCACTCTTCACCCCGAATTCCCAGGAATAATTGATGACAGTATAATTTTAAGAAACAAGTACTTCCCAAAAGCTAAAATCTCGGTACTGTCAAACTCCACTACAATAACAAATCCTCTTGTAAAAGCAGCTTTGTTAAAAGTCGATATGAACATCCTTAAACTCGACTCTGCTATTGAGTCAACCGTGAAGATACATAACCAACCACGTGTTAATATTAATGTGAAAGAACTTATTAATAACCTGGCCGGATTTAATGGGAAGCTTATCATACAGACACTTTTTATCCGCGGGATATACAACAACAAAGTTATCGACAATACAACTCCTGCAGAAATTAATGCATGGCTTCAGGCAATTGAAAGAATAAAGCCTTCGGAAGTGATGATCTATACGATATCGAGGGATACACCGGAAGACGGCCAACTAAATAAAGTACCTGTTAAAGAACTCAGGGGAATAGCTGCATTGGTTGAAAAGCTGGGTATTAAAACACAGGTTTCGGGTTAAGATTAAATCTCCCTCCTCAGCCTGGCAACCGGAATATTAAATTGTTCACGGTATTTTGCGACAGTCCGTCGTGCTATCTGGTACCCCTTTTCCTGGAGGATTTCAGTAAGTCTCTCATCGGTTAATGGTTTGCGTTTTTGTTCGTTTTCGATACAGTCCTGCAAAATCCTTTTGATCTCCCTTGTTGAAACTTCTTCTCCGCTATCTGTCTGAAGCCCTTCTGAAAAGAAAAACTTCAGAGGAAATATTCCAAAGTGTGTTTGTATATATTTGCTGTTGGCGACCCTTGAGACTGTTGAAATGTCGAGTCCGGTCATTTCAGCAACATCTTTCAGGATCATCGGTTTTAGTTTTGTTTCATCCCCGTCAATGAAATATTCCTGCTGGTATTCCAGGATTGCATTCATGGTCAGAAGAAGAGTGTTCTGCCGCTGCCTTATTGCATCGATAAACCATTTAGCTGAATCAATTTTCTGCTTTACAAACAGGGCGGCATCTTTCATCTCTTTTTTCTGGCTTTTATCTCTGCTGTAAGCATGAAGCATTTCGTTATATGCGGCGCTTAACCTGAGCTCCGGAAGGTTTCGTGAATTAAGATGCAGGTCGAAACCTTCCTCAGAAAGCTCCAGAATAAAATCCGGAATTATTGGCTGCGATGTTTTATTAAAAGGATCGCTGTAGACGCCACCCGGTTTGGGGTTGAGTTTCAGCACCTCATCAATTGCTGCTTTAAGTTCATTTTCGGTGATTACCAGTCTTGCGATAATTTTATCGTAATGCCTTTTGGTGAATTCTTCAAAATGTGAGTCGAGAATTGTATGCGCAAGATTCATAGAAGGTTGCGAATTGTCTCGTTTTTCAATCTGAAGCAGAAGGCATTCCCTGAGGGTTCTTGCCCCTACTCCTGTCGGATCAAGATCCTGAATTATTTTAAGTACCTCTTCAAGTTCGCTCTCTGTTGTTTCAACATTCTGAAGGAAAGCAAGATCATCAACAATATTAATAAGTTCTCTTCTCAGATATCCATCATCATCAATATTGCCGAGAATGTATTCTCCAAGAATTTTCTGTTTATCGGAAAGGTCTCTGAGACCGAGTTGCGACTCGAGATGCTCATGAAATGAAAATCCTACCGAAAAGGGGATCTCGGTTCTTTTATCTTCATCTTTGCTGTAGTTTTTTGCCTGCAGACGATAATCAGGAATATCGTCCTCTTCAATATAATCATCCAGAGTGAATTCCTCCTGATCTTTGTCTGTCTCCTCGAATTGTTCTTCTTCTTCAGCTTCTGAAGGGATATCTTCTTCCTCCTGTCCCTCTTCAAGGGCAGGGTTTTCCTCCAGTTCTTTTTTTATCCGCTGCTCCATCTGCAAAGTAGGAACCTCCAGCAGTTTGATCATCTGGATCTGCTGCGGGGAAAGCTTCTGAAGCAACTTCTGCTGTAACCTTTGATTTAACATCCTCTTCTCTTCAACAAAAGTATTCCGGAATGAGTTTTTCTAAAATTCAGCATTCTTTGGGGTTCTTGGAAAGGGTATCACATCCCTTATATTTGACATCCCGGTAACAAACAATATCAACCTTTCAAATCCCAGTCCGAATCCGCTGTGAGGTGCTGTCCCGAATTTTCTTGCATCCAGGTACCACCCGAGATCCTTCTCAGGCAATTTCATCTCCTTTATTCTGGCAAGCAACCTGTCATATTGCTCTTCTCTTTGCGATCCACCGATTATTTCACCGATTCCCGGGAACAGAACATCCATGGCT
>JAUYBT010000110.1 GCA_030692905.1 Bacteroidales bacterium | reverse complement strand
TATTACCAAAGAGTTCGAACAATATGAGCACATTTATCCGATGCTTTCACTCGGAAACACATACAGCGAAGAAGAGCTCAGGGAATTTGACACCAGGATAAGAAAAACCACTTCAGAATCAATTGAATATGTCTGTGAACTGAAATTTGACGGAGCTTCAATCAGCATTACTTATAAAAACGGTTCACTTTTCAGGGCAATAACAAGAGGTGACGGAAATAAAGGTGATGATGTTACATTAAATGTTAAAACGATTAAAAGTATCCCACTGAAGATATCTGGTAAAACAATACCGGCTGAGTTCGTGATAAGGGGTGAAATTCTTATGCCAAGGGCAGTTTTTAACAAGCTAAATGATGAGAGAATAAAAGCAGAAATTACTCCTTTTGCCAATCCACGGAATGCTGCTGCAGGTACCCTTAAACTACTTGATCCAAGGATTGTAGCTTCAAGGTCTCTTGATTGCCTGGTCTATTTCATTCTTGCTGAAGAGCTTCCACATGACAACCATTATGCTAATTTAAAAGAGGCCTCTGAATGGGGTTTCAGGGTGCCTGACAGTATAAGGTTATGCAGGAATATTGATGAAGTAATTCAATTTATATCTTACTGGGAATCAGAACGAAAAAACCTTCCTTATGATATTGATGGAGTTGTTGTAAAAGTTAATTCCCTGAGTCAGCGGGAAGAACTTGGGGTTACAGCCAAATCGCCTCGCTGGGCAATAGCCTATAAATATAAAGCAGAGGAAGCCTCAACAAGGTTGTTATCAGTAATATTTCAGGTCGGCAGAACAGGAAACGTTACCCCGGTAGCTAATCTCGAACCTGTTCTTCTTTCCGGATCAACTGTTAAACGTGCTACTCTTCATAATGCTGATCAGATTGCCTTTCTTGATCTGCATCTTAACGATATGGTTTATGTTGAGAAGGGAGGCGAAATAATTCCGAAGATAGTAGGCATCGATCATTCCTTCAGAAATGAAAACAGTAAAAAAATAGTCTTTATTTCCAACTGCCCGGAGTGTGGAACTGCTCTTATTAAAAATGAAGGTGAAGCAAATCATTTCTGTCCCAACTACCTTCACTGCCCCCCACAGTTAAAAGGGAGGATTGAACATTTTATCAGCAGGAAGGCTATGGATATAGACGGATTGGGAGAAGAGACAATTGACCTGCTCTTCAGCAATAATCTGATAAGAAATTTTTCGGATCTTTATGATTTACAGTTGGAGCAGCTGGTTCCACTGGAGCGCCTGGGTAAAAAATCGGCTTCCAATATTTTGAAAAGCATAAAAAAATCGATTGATACTCCTTATCACCGGGTGCTTTTTGCCCTTGGCATCAGGCATGTGGGAGAGACAGTTGCAAAAACCATTTCCGGAAGATTCCGGACAATAGATGACCTTATTAAGGCTAATCCTGAGCAATTAACAAGTGTCCGTGAAATTGGTCCTAAAATAGCGACGAGTATTATTGCTTACTTTTCAGATAATGAAAACCTTGAAATAATAAACCGGCTCAGGTTGGTTGGTATTAAATTCAGCGATAATAAAAATCCCAGCCTGACCAGTAATACATTAGAAGGTAAAACAATCGTTATATCAGGCCTTTTTCAGAAATATAGCCGGGATGAATATAAAAAGCTGATTGAAAAAAATGGTGGCAGAAACTCGATGTCAGTTTCCGGAAATACCTCATTTATTCTTGCAGGAGAAAACATGGGCCAGTCAAAAAAAGAGAAAGCTTTGGAGCTTGGAGTGCCCATATTAAGTGAGACAGAATTCCTCAAAATAATTAGTGAAGAATAAAAAGTACGCACCGCTGATTTTAACAAAAAACTGTTAGGTTTGTAATATGGAATTATTTAAAAATATCAGGCTTAATATCGGAAAGGCTATCCTCACTAAAAGGATTGCCAGAACAAAGAAAAAAGTGTATTATTCAAATATAGACCTGGTAAAAAATATTGGAATAGTATGGGATGCTTTAAGGCCAGAAGATTTCGCAAGTTTATCAAGGTTTTATCAAAAAATGCATAAGCGGAATATTGAGGTTAAAATACTGGGCTATTTCCCCGGAAAGAATCTGCCTGATCAATATACTGCCATCAAATATCTGACATGTATCAGAAAGAAGGAACTGAACTTTTTTTATCATCCGGTCTCTTCTGAAACCAATAATTTTATCAGCAATCGATTTGATATCCTTATTGATATCAATTTCAAAAAACTGTTCCCACTACAATATATATCATCATTATCCAATGCTGCATTTAAGGTTGGATTATTTGAGTCTGAATCCGGTGAAACTCCGTTTGACCTAATGATGGAGATAAAAAACCCGGTTGATGTTGATAATTACCTGATTCAGGTTATCGAATACCTTGAGATGATAAATTCCGGGACAGTTAAAACAGTTAATAATAATTAAGCAGATGAAAAAATTCAAAGGGACAGGAGTTGCCATTGTTACACCTTTCAAAAATGACTCAAGTATTGATTTTGCCGCATTAGGGCGGGTAATAAATCATATAATAAATGGAGGAGCAAACTATATAGTTGCAATGGGAACTACCGGGGAGTCAGTTACTCTGACAAAAGATGAGAAGAAAGCCCTTATCTCATATGTAGTTGAAGCAATTGATAACAGGGTTCCTCTGGTTGTTGGTATTGGCGGAAATAATACACAGGATGTAATAAACTCTGTAAGGCATGCGAATCTTACAGGAGTGGATGGGATTTTATCTGTTGCTCCATATTATAATAAACCAAGTCAGAGAGGACTCTTTCAGCATTTTAAGGCTATTGCCACATGCAGTCCTATTCCTGTAATCCTCTATAATGTTCCGGGCAGGACTTGCAGCAATATCTCTTCAGAGACCTGCCTTGAGCTTGCACATGAATGTGATAACATAGTTGCTGTTAAAGAGGCATCCGGCGATATAAGTCAGATTATGAGGATAATGAAAGGGAAACCGGAAAATTTTAGTGTGATATCCGGTGATGATATGATAACTATCCCCGTAATTGCCGCGGGAGGATCAGGTGTCATATCTGTTCTTGCCAATGCTTTCCCTGCTCAGTGCAGTGAGCTGGTAGTACACTCTCTTAAGAATAATTTTAAATCTGCCCGCGAAATACAGTTCCGTCTCCTTGAGATAATAGAACTGCTTTTTATTGAAGGTAATCCTTCAGGTGTAAAAGCAATGCTGAATATTATGAACATATGCCAGAATAACCTCAGGCTTCCACTCGTTCCTGTAAGCAGAACGATTTATACAAGGATCCAGAAAGCTATAGACGAGGTAAATAAAAGCTGATCAGGCATTAGCACTTGCACCCTCGTTTCTCCCCTGTTGGAGGCCATGGCACTGTTTGTATTTCTTTCCGCTTCCGCATGGGCAAGGATCATTTCTTCCCACCTTTTTATCAACTCTTACAGGTTCGGTCTTCTGGTTTCTTTCCTGGCCGCCGCCACCAGTACTGCTGTATTGAGAGAAATCACTTTTTGATGTTCTTAAATTGCTCATGTCAACCTGGCGTTTTCGCTGAGCCTCTTTAACCTGTTCCGGATCCTGTGTCGGAATATGACCTTTCATAAGTGTACTCACAACATCCTTGTTCACCTTAGTGATCATTGTTTTGAATAACTCGAAGGATTCAAACTTGTAAATAAGCAAAGGATCTTTCTGTTCGTAAGTAGCATTCTGTACTGATTGTTTAAGCTCGTCCATCTCCCTCAGATGTTCTTTCCATGCATCATCAATTGTTGCCAGAACAACCGTTTTTTCATATGCTTTCGCCAGTTCTCTGCCTTCCGATTCTGCGGTAGCCTTGAGGTTAGTGACAACCTGAAAAACCCTCACTCCATCTGAAATAGGCACAACAACATTTTCATAAACGTGAGCCATCCTGTCATATACATCTTTTAAAACAGGATAGGCTTGCGAGGATATTGTTTCAACTTTTCTTTTATATGTATCCAGTACCTTAGAATAGACTTTATCTGTGACCAAATCAGATACAGCTTTTTTAAATTCCGGGTCAGGAACCGGGGAATCCATTGAAAATGAACGAATGAGCTCAAAATCAAATCCCTCAAAATCTCCATCTCCATGATATACATCCACAAGGTTTTCAGTAACATCGAACATCATATTCGCAATGTCAACACTTAATCTGTCACCAAGAAGTGCATGTCGTCTTTTTTTGTAAATGACCTCTCTTTGTGAGTTCATTACATCGTCATATTCAAGAAGTCTCTTTCTTATCCCAAAGTTATTCTCTTCGACTTTTTTCTGTGCCCGTTCGATAGATTTGGTGATCATCGAATGTTGTATCATCTCGCCATCTTTCAGTCCCAGCCTGTCCATTATACCAGCTATTCTTTCTGAACCAAACAGCCTCATAAGTTCATCCTCAAGAGACACAAAGAACTGGGAAGAACCCGGGTCTCCCTGTCTGCCTGCACGGCCCCGCAATTGGCGGTCAACCCTTCTGGACTCATGTCTTTCGGTACCAACAATAGCTAGACCGCCTGCCTGTCTGACTTCCTCAGTAAGCTTTATATCAGTACCACGGCCTGCCATATTTGTGGCAATTGTGATAGTGCCTGTTTTCCCGGCTTCAGCGACAATTTCAGCTTCCCTCTGATGGAGCTTGGCATTCAGAACGTTATGTTTAAGACCCTTCATCTTGAGCATCCTGCTCAACAATTCCGAAATCTCGACTGAAGTTGTTCCTACAAGAACTGGTCGCCCGACCCGGTTCATTTCAGCAATCTCTTCTATTACGGCATTATATTTTTCTCTTTTTGTTTTATAAACTAGATCTTCTCTATCGAATCTTACAACAGGTCTGTTTGTTGGAATAACAACCACATCGAGTTTGTAGATATTCCATAATTCACCAGCTTCAGTCTCAGCAGTACCCGTCATCCCGGCAAGCTTATGATACATCCTGAAATAATTCTGCAGGGTTACTGTGGCATAAGTTTGAGTGGCGGCTTCGACTTTAACATTCTCTTTTGCTTCAATTGCCTGGTGAAGTCCGTCGGAATATCTGCGGCCTTCCAGAATACGGCCGGTTTGTTCATCAACAATCTTAACTTTATTATCCATCACCACATACTCGATATCCCTGTCAAAAAGGGTCCAGGCTTTAAGCAGTTGAGTCATTGTATGAACCCTCTCCGACTTAACTGAATAATCTTGCAGAAGCTCATCTTTTATTTTAAGCTTTTCGCGATCGGACAAACCCGATTTTTCGATATCGGCAATCTTTGAACCCACATCAGGCAGAATGAAAAAGCTGGCATCTTCAACAGAGGTAGAAATAAGATCAAGGCCTTTTTCAGTAAGCTCAATGGAGTTTACCTTTTCGTCAATAATAAAGAAAAGCTCATCAGTCACCTTAGGCATATCCTTGTTGTTATTCTGCATATAGAAGTTCTCTGTCTTTAGCAGCAGGGACTTATTACCTTCCTCACTGAGGAACTTGATAAGAGCATTATTTTTTGGAAGACCTTTATAAGATCTCAGGAGAAGTAAGCCACCCTCCTCATTTTTATTCTCTGCTATAAGTTTTTTTGCATCAGCAAGTATCTGAGTTACAAGTTTTTTCTGTGCACCTACAAGTTTATCAACCTTTGGTTTCAGCTCATCGAATTGTTGTGTATCGCTTTTAGCTGTTGGTCCGGAAATAATAAGCGGTGTGCGTGCATCATCGATAAGAACTGAGTCAACCTCGTCAACAATGGCATAGTGGTGTTTGCGCTGGACAAGGTCTTCGGGATTAATTGCCATATTATCCCTGAGGTAATCAAAGCCAAATTCGTTGTTAGTACCAAAAGTTATATCAGCGTTATATGCTTTGCGTCTGTCGGGTGAATTGGGTTGGTGCTTATCAATACAATCAACGGTAAGACCATGGAATTCATAAATTGGTCCCATCCATTCAGAGTCGCGTTTTGAGAGATAATCATTTACAGTGACTATATGCACTCCCCTTCCGGCAAGAGCATTAAGAAAGACAGGAAGAGTAGCCACTACAGTTTTTCCTTCACCTGTACCCATTTCAGCAATTTTCCCTTTATGGAGAGCAACACCTCCTATCAGCTGGACATCATAATGAACCATATCCCAGGTAATCTCATTACCTCCGGCAATCCATCGGTTACTCCAAAGTGCCTTATTACCGTTAATAGTTATGCTTTCCCTTGTGGCAGCCAGATCTCTGTCATATTGTCGTGCCGTAACTTCGAGTACGCTATTCTCCTTGAATCTTTTTGCAGTCTCTTTTATTATAGCGAAAGCCCTTGGGACAACCTGATTAAGTACTACTTCAAGCTTTTCATTGATCTGCTTTTCTATTTTATCTATATCGTTGTAAATCTCCTCTTTCCGGTAGACATCTTCCTCTTTTTCGGATTTTTCTCTAAGTGATTTAATCTCATTTTCATCTCCTTCAATACTTCCAAGTATCTCCTTTCTGATTTCTTCTGTAAGGTCTCTTAAACTGTCATTTGACAAATCTTTTAATTTTTCAAATTCCAGATGTATCTTTTCGATATAAGGATTAATTTCCTTTATATCCCTCTCATATTTATTTCCCAGAAAGAGACCTAATACATTATTTATAATGCTCATTTTTAGGTATTTTACAATTTTTAAAAATATCCATCAAAATTAGCTTTATTTTACAATAAAGAATTCCAAAATTTCAATTTATACAAAAACCCCGCCATTGTTGCGGGGTTTGAATTTTTATTTTATAAGACTATACTTAATTGTTTTTATTCCGTCATCACGATATAATACGATAATATAAATGCCGGTAGGGTAACCTGAGATATCAACCAGAGTTTCAGAACCTCCCGAAGTGTGATCGTTTTTTATACAGATGCCTGCCGAATTGAAGATTTTGTAAAGCAATGGCTTACTAATTTCAAAACCTGTCCTGTCAGAACTGATTTTAATCAGGCCGTTACCCGGATTTGGATAGACCTTAACCGGTTCGTAACTAATTTTCTCAACCGCATCAACAAGAGAGTTAATTTTCAGATCTTCTATTACCCATCCCCATCCGTTGGCATACGGATCGGAGTATAACCTGAATCTCAACAATAATGTATCTCCTGCGGAAATTTTGTCAGACGGACGGTAAAAAATAGTATGTTTAAGAAGCATTGATTCTGTTCCGGTAAAAGTTGAGTTTTGTCCAACTATAGAACTGTTATATGCGATCTCCCATGTTGAAACATACCTGCTATCATATCCATCGGCCAGACTGAACCATGTTTTTCCGAAATTTTTTGAGCCTTCTACAATGACATAATCATAAAAATCAGGTGACCCAAATAGTGATCCGGCTTCTCCGGGTTCAACCAGGACAATCTCATTGAAATTGATTAACAAGCCGGACTCATTAAATTTCAGTGGATGCCTTAGCAATGCTGTGAAGTCAAAACTTTTATTGTTATCCTCCGGACTTTCATATGGATGTTTAGTATGAAGGCCATACTTACTGAAGCCTGTGGGCTTTGAAATGTCAAACCCAATATTAAAAAAGTCGTTAGCAGCACCGGAAAAATCTGTCGAATAACTTTGGAGAGTTGATCCGATATCCTCAATATGAATAACAAAGTACCCTGATTTAGGCAAAATAGCGGTATTTGGAACCAAAGCCTTGTCAATGGCAAATATCCTGTACAATATTGAATCTCCTCCATTTAACAATAAAGATTTGGCACTAAAAATAGTACTATAACTATCAGAAATTCCAGCTTTTAAGCCGATAAATTTCGAAGGACCGGTATTCACTTTATATTCTACATAAACCGTATTTATCCCTATATTATCAATTGCTGTTACTTTAAAACTTATAGAATCGATTGTTTCAAGGTAATAATCTATCGGTGTATGGATAATTACCGGTTTCACAGTATCAGCTCCGATATGAATCTGATAACGTAACATTTTATATAATGAGGGAGATCTGTAAAGCCGCAAAA
Organism: Bacteroidales bacterium; assembly: GCA_030692905.1. Taxonomy (GTDB): domain Bacteria; phylum Bacteroidota; class Bacteroidia; order Bacteroidales; family VadinHA17; genus LD21. The sequence continues at coordinate 2,090 of JAUYBT010000110.1, read as the reverse complement.
AGCAATCTTCAACATAGAAATAATACTGAAGTTCTGTATTATAAGAAGGTATACTAACAGTAGTGGTAAAAGAGTCATCCGAATTCGGAGAAGTCAGAAAGAGAGTGTTGCTGGAAAGAAAATTGTCAAACGAGAATACTACTCCAACTTTATTGCGGTTATATAAAGTATCTGATTTTATTGTGATCGAAAGCACGACTTTTGTCTGGTGATCTTCAGTGTCAGTCAGAGGTTTATGAATTATCCTTGTATTGATCCAGCCAAGATCTCCAAGGATCGAAAAAGTATATTTTCCAGGGTTATGGATAGCTTCTCCCTTATCAATAAACGGAGTCATTAGTGAATTTGCCTGAAGCGTAGCATCTTCATCGAGATGCGAGATACTTGAGCCGGCATCCCAGGTAGAAGGTACCCATAATTTGGCACTTGTTCCTGAATAATTATTCAATACGGAATACTTTTTCAAAAGCGGGCCATTGAAATAAAGCTGACCTCCAATAAGCTGACTTCGAAGAGCAGTTGAATAATTAAGAAATTTTAATGTATCGGTCAATTTCTTTTCTGTAAAGTTTTCAATAAATGTATCGTAGATCATAGGGATTGAACTGAATCCGTACCAACCCAAAGTTCCGTCTGTATCCATGCTGTCAAAAAAACCGAGTCCATGACAGATTTCATGCAACACAACTGTAACCAGATCATACTTTTGAATCGGGGTGTTTCCGTCAATGCCCAGGTACCAGTTTATTGAGCTGTTGATAGTCAGTTCCAGGTCCCCCTGCATAGAATCATTAAGGCTTTCGCCGGCAATCTTTTCTGCCAAGGCAACAGGGTAAATAGCATTTGGGTTCAAGGCATCTATTCCCCATCCTACGGCATAACCAGTTATTGTCGATTGACCAAGGATTTCTGCAGTTGAAATTTTTTCCCAGCTTGCTAAAATTATAAGCTTTGTATCAGCCGGGAGTATGGTTTCCAGAATGGATGCTGCATACTCCATCGCGATTTTTGCCTGACTGGAAAACCCGGAATAATAAAATGTTATTGACCCTCCACTTTTTGAACCGGATTCCTTATAAAACTCATCCGGAGGCGGAATATATATCCTGTTCACTTTATTTCCGGCATAACAAACTCCGGTTACAGATGAATTCGATATCAGATCCTGTGCCTTCAAAGGAAGAACCGAAGTAATGAAAAGAAAACCAGTAAAGAGAAAAAAGAGTCTTTTCATGGATTAGACTGAGCATTGGCTGCCGGAGTCCTCAAACTAAGAATATCCCTGTCGAACTGATACATATTATTCTTTCCTACAAGACGAATCTTGTCAAGTACGTTTCTTACTGAAGTCTCTTCTTCAACTTGTTCAAATACAAACCATTGCAAGAAGTTATGTGTATTAAAATCTTTCTCTTCAAGTGTTAATGCCACAATTTCGTTTATACTGGCAGTAACAAATTCCTCATGTTTCAATACCTCTTTGAACACGTCCTCAACACTTTTAAACTCAGCTGCTGGTTTTTTCAAAGCCGGCATTACAGCTTTACCACCTCTTTCATTAATATATTTAATAAATTTCAGCATATGAAGCCTCTCTTCATCTGACTGGGTATAAAGCCATGCAGCCACTCCGCTAAAACCGTTTGTTTCAGCCCATGATGCCATTGCAAGATACAGGTTTGAAGAATAACCTTCTCTTTCTACCTGCCTGTTACAGATATCTTCTATTTTTTTCTTTAACATAATTGTAAGTTTTTATGGTTTTAAAAATCAGGTTTCAATCTACGAATTTACTAATTTTTCTGCCAATAACAGACAGATAGACATAAAAGACCGAACCTCTCTGCTGCTTACCTGAAACTATTATCTCTCCCCCTGTTTCCGTAACAATTCCATAAGTAACTGACAGACCCAGGCCTGTACCATTACCAACATCTCTGGCAGATAGCGGGTCTGAGTACTTTCAGGTAATATCCAGATTAAATGCTTTTTTAATATCTTTTAATGCAGGGTACTTTGAGACCAGGTAATTATATTTTTGCTCATCAGTATAGAGAATTTCATTGGTTTCGGAAAGATCAACGATGGAT
>JAUYBT010000092.1 GCA_030692905.1 Bacteroidales bacterium | reverse complement strand
GTGTATCGGAGTGGTTGCAGCCATAAGAAGAGAATCGGGCAGTTGGAAATGGGCTGCATTCACAGTCTTTTATACAACCGGAATAGCATGGTTGCTGTCATTTACGGTTTATCAGGTGGGGAGTTTGTTTATTTCTTAAATAATTCCTCCGTCATCATTTAGTTATTTCATTTTATGTATTCAATTTTCATATCATAATCCCATTTGTCGAAGTAAAGATTTCCTCCTTTCCATTCTACTTCTCCTCTCTGGAAATCGAACGGTTCACTCCTCGGAAATTGCTTTTCCGGGTGAAGAGGCCCTGCAACTCCATCATTTACAATGAGCCTGTACGAATCGATGCCGGAAATATAGAACTCTTTAACCGCAGCTTTTTCTGACTGCTGGAGATCGTATGAGACATCGACAGGGACCCATCCAATTCCTTCGTAATATACCTCGCACCAGTCATGCAGGTTCTTATCTCCCGGAGGTACCATCCATCCACTCTGCCACCTGACAGGAACTCCCTTATACCTCAGCATTGACATGAATAAGAAGGTTTGCATGCCGCAATCACCCCTTCTGTTTTGATAGACATATTCAGGAATATTGGGCATAATAGAGTATTCAAGAGCCCCGGCCCACGGAATGTTATTCTTGAACCAGTAATATGTCTTTCTTACAATTGCAGATGGATTATCATCCTTACCCGTAATACTGTCAGCAAGTCGCTTAATGTTTTCTGTAAAGCATATCTGTGGAAGCTGCTCTGAAGTATATTTCTTATAATTATATGATGTCTTATCATAAGGCAAGATTTTCGATGCCCCCATATTAAAGTACTGAGCATACGACTGATAGCGAAAGGATGTCCGGAAAACAGTTGGAATTCCCTTTTTTGAAACTCCTTCCATATAAATCGTACTATGAATTGCTGAGTCAGGCGCAATTATATATTCCTGATTTGAAGTACTTAATAATTTTATGTTTTGCTGACGGGGGTGGCTCTCTTTTGGCCAGGGCAGCCAGCAACGTATTGTCTCCCTTGCGGGTACAACATCCGGATGAACAGTAATGGTATAGGTTATTTCCATATTCACAGGTACAACAGGATTACTATGATTATCAGATGCTTTATAGGCTTCTTCGGTATGTTTCAGACGGAAGATCATTGAGGGATCTTCACCAATTTCCCGGAGTCTTGCCTCTTTCTGCTCATAGAATTTCTTTATAAGCAGAAGATTGGATGCTGCTCTATTGAAATACTTTTTTTCACCGTTAATCAACCGCAGTTCAAGCCACCCTTTCTTTTCCCATACAGCCATATCCTTGCGGGAGAATGAACCTGATCTCTTTTCAATCTGTGTGATAACCTGTTCTTCAGAGACTGAAAAATCGAGACCAATTCTCTCAGCAATCTGAGAAAGTGAATCAGCTTTGTGCAAAACCTGCTTATTATCAGCGCAGCTTATCTTTAGAGAGTTTGCAAGATTGATTGCTTCCCTGAGATTCCCTGACTCAAGGTCTCCATGAATATCCTGTAGCATCTGATTGCAATCTGTTACGGACCTGCAACTCATCAGGATGAACAGGAAAGTAGAGAATAGAAGTAATTTTATGTATTTCATGCCTCTAAATTTTATTTTATAAAGTTAAATAATTGTTTTTTCACATTATTGTGTATATACTTGTTTTAAGTCACTATAAACACTAAATAATGAAGTATAATTTTTTATTGGTTTCGGCTTTTTACCTGATATTAACATCATGCTCTCAGAGGAGTGCTGATCCGGTTGATTTCGTAAATCCGAATATCGGCGGCATCAGCCCATTGCTTGAAACAACAGTTCCTCTGGTAAACCTGCCCAACAGTATGATGCGAATTCATCGTCTTCCCGGAAATTACCAGGCAGAGAAGATTAACGGATTTCCCTTCATTCTCTGTGGTCATCGCAATGGCACCGCAGGCCTGCTGATGCCGGCTGCCGCAGAAGGTATCGCCACTCTGGAAGGAACGAGACCTTCGCTCTCATTAACTTTTAATATTCCGGAGAAAGATAAGGTAGGGGTGAAGATGGGTATTTCGTTTGTTGATGCAGAGCAGGCAAGGAGGAACCTTGAAACTGATATTCCTGACTGGAATTTTGAGTCTCTCAAGGCAAAAGGGAGAAAAGAATGGAACAAGCCCTGGTTCAGTTGGGATGATATTAAGGATGGCGGAGAGTTAGTACTTGAGATGGGTTCCAGACCAGATTATCTATGGGGCTCTGATCCGGCTGATACACCCCCTTCAAAGCTTGACAACCAGGTTTTAATAAAGGTATCAGGATAACGTCAACAGAATAAAGTTTTAAGCGATTACAAGACTGACTTCCCGTCTTCCATCAATACATTATAAAAATAACCGTAGCCAAAATCTTTATCAAGCACTATCTTCCCTTCGAATGTTATTGTTTCACCAACAGCGGCCTGTATATCTGTAGTAATAGTAAGATCGAATCCCCCCTGGAATTCTGAACCATCCTGAATGTGCACCCAGTTCTTTCCCATAATGGCAGGATTAAACTTTGTCACTTTACCTTTTATCTTAATAACCTTTCCGGAATATGACTTTTTGTCAGCTAACAGTTTAGCAATTGTAATGCATTCACCGCATGGCTCAACAACGATGTCAATTTTTTCTGTCTTAACCTGGGCTTTGTGGTTTTGTCCCTCCATTTTCTGATTCTGATCCTCTTTGCTAAAAGATTCCTTTACTAATGGTCCGGAACCTGGCCCTTTGCAATAAGTAAATAATAGTACTACTGTTAGTAAAATGATTAGCTTCTTCATCTGAATGTTTAATAATTGCAAATATAGTAAAATAGATTTCGTATCCCTCAAACACAAAAAGTGCATCAAATCTGAAAATGTCTGAATGATGTAACTCTTTTCTGTAATTGTGTAATGCTTTCAGGAATTAACGGCCTCACCTTCGTTCCGTGAATTTTTTTTCACAATTTAAAATCAAAAAAATGAAATCGAACAAACTATTAACAACCCTTGCAATAGTATCTATAGCATCGGTTGTTTTAATTGCCGTGTGCAAAAAAGATGAACCTACCCTTGCAAATACGCCTCCCACGGTGATTTCTACCGACGCGGCAAACAATGCCACGGATGTAGTCCTTAATAAAATAGTTACCGCAACCTTTAGTGTGCCAATGGATCCGTCGACCCTTACTGCAACAACCTTTACCATAAAACTAGAGACAACGCCAGTCGCAGGAACAGTTTCGTACACCGGTACAACGGCATCCTTTACACCTTCCGAAAATCTTTTATCAGGTATCACCTATACGGCTTCGATTACAAGCGGAGCTAATAATGTACCGGGCACAGCACTGGCGAATGACTATGTGTGGACATTTACCACTGTATCCATTCCAAATGTAATTACTGTTCAAACTAAGGTGATGGCTACAGTGCCACTTGCCGGTGCATCCAACTTCGCGATTCTTGCGGGCTCAGCAATTACCAGCACAGGAGCAACATCAGTTACCGGCGACCTTGGACTAAGTCCGGGTTCTTCGGTTGGCGGGTTTCCTCCCGGGATATTGAATGGGACGAAATACATCAATGATCCTATAGCCATTTAGGCGAAACTTGATTTAACCGCAGCATATATTGATGCTGCCGGACGAACCAGCACAGATATAGTAACATTGTCGGGAAATATCGGGGGACTTACACTTACACCCGGGCTTTATAAGTCAACTTCCTCGCTGGCTATATCATCAGGCGACCTCACATTTGATGCAAAGGGAAATGCTAATGCCGTATTTATTATACAGATAGCATCCTCACTCACTACCACATCAGGACGCAAAGTTATCCTCAGCGGAGGAGCGTTGGCATCCAACATTTTTTGGCAGGTGGGCAGTTCTGCAACTTTTGGAACTACTTCTGTTTTTAAAGGAACGGTTTTGGCAATGCAATCCATCACTTTCAATACAGGAGCAAAACTTGACGGCAGAGGATTAGCAAGAAATGGTGGGGTTACTATGGGGTAGGCAATACCATTGTGAAACAGTAAACATTTCCAGCATGAAAAAAGAGCGTTGTTTATTAAGCATCGCTCTTTTTTTTTATAATCTGTAAAGCAATATCGCGAGAAAGAAAATGTCTGAATTGTGTAACTTTTATAAGTAATTGTGTAACTTTTATAAGTAATTGTGTAACTTTTATAAGTAATTGTGTAACTTTTATAAGTAATTATGTAACTTTTATTAATAATTATGTAACATATTTACCGCAGCTCAACTATATCTTTCAACCTCAGTTGGTGACGACTGGTTGGCATTGCTGTAATAGGGATTGGCGGAGTCGTTTTTATCGCAATCTTATAAAAAATAATAAACCATTTGAAGCTATATATCAAATACATGGTAAGCAACCGCTGCAAATTGGCGGTGAAAGAAGAGTTGAAAAGAATTGGGCTGCATTTCATCATGGTTGATTTAGGTGAAGTTGAGATCATGGAAAACATTTCTGCGGAGCAACGGGAACAAGTGAAAATTGCTTTACTCAAATAAGGACTTGAATTAATGGACGACAAGAGAGCTATATTGATTGAAAAAA
>JAUYBT010000061.1 GCA_030692905.1 Bacteroidales bacterium | reverse complement strand
ATGCAAACATTGACCATCTGATTATCATAGAATTTAATAAAGAGGTTAGTAAGATTAAGGCCTGTGATTTTATTAAACAGGTTCTTGTGGAAAAGATCGGTACGAAGCATCTTATAATAGGATATAATCATCACTTCGGGAGAAGTGGTGAAGGCGATTTTAATACAATAAAACACTGCGCAGAATCGCTTGATTTCAGGGTTGAGCAGGTGCAGGGGTTTCATACTGAAGAGGGAGCGATAAGTTCATCCTCAATCCGTGATGCTTTATTAAAGGGTAGGCTCGATGAGGCAAACAGGTGGCTGGGGTATTCCTATTCTATCAGCGGAACGATTGTTGAAGGACGTAAGATTGGCCGCTCAATCGGAGTTCCAACTGCGAATATAAAGCCTGATTATGAATATAAACTGATACCTGGCAATGGAGTCTATGCAGTTGAAGTTCAGTTTGATGGATTAGTATATCCGGGTATGCTGAGTATAGGTTCAAATCCGACTGTAAATATCGATGCCGGCACCAAAAGCATCGAAGTTCATATCCTGAATTTTGATAAGGATATTTATGGAAGGGCAATCTCCGTTATTTTCAGAAAAAGGCTCAGGGATGAAATAAAATTTGACAATATAGACCAGCTGGCTGAACAGATGAAGCTTGATCAACAGCAAGTCATACTGCTGTTAACATGAACAATGATAAAAGAATATTTATTATCTTTGCACTCTGAAAAATCACCTTAATTATTAATATAACAATTGATACAATGCAGTACGAAGTAAAAGATATATCCCTGGCAGATTTTGGCAGAAAAGAGATCGAAATTGCAGAAAAAGAGATGCCAGGCCTGCTGGCAATCAGAAAGAAATATTCCTCCGAGAAACCATTGAAAGGAGCACGGATTACAGGCTCCCTGCACATGACAATTCAAACAGCTGTGCTTATTGAGACTCTTGCTGAACTTGGCGCAGATGTGCGGTGGGCAAGTTGTAATATTTTTTCAACTCAGGATCATGCAGCCGCTGCTATAGCTGCCAGTGGTATTCCGGTATTTGCCTGGAAAGGTGAGACTCTGGAAGAATACTGGTGGTGTACTGCGCAGGCACTCTCATTTCCCGGAGGAAAAGGCCCGAATCTTCTTGTTGATGATGGCGGCGATGCCTCACTAATGGTCCACCTGGGTTATAAAGCAGAAAAAACACCGGAGATACTCAATAAGAAACCTGACAGCCGGGAGGAGGCAATCATTCTTTCAACACTTAAAGATCTTCTGGTTAAAGAGCCAGGGAAATGGCATCGTACAGTAAGTGAACTTAAGGGGATATCTGAAGAGACCACAACAGGAGTCCATAGATTATATCAGATGCTCGAAAACGGTGAATTGCTTGTACCTGCAATTAATGTGAACGATTCTGTCACAAAATCAAAATTCGACAACCTCTATGGATGTCGTGAGTCGCTTGCCGATGGCATTAAAAGGGCAACCGATGTTATGTTAGCCGGGAAAGTAGTAGTTGTTTGCGGGTATGGCGATGTTGGAAAAGGATGCGCAAAATCGATGAAATCTTACGGTGCCAGGGTAATCGTTACAGAAATCGACCCGATCTGTGCACTGCAGGCATCAATGGAAGGCTTTGAAGTTAAAACAGTTGAAGATACCCTTGATGAGGGGAATATTTTTGTCACAGCTACAGGGAACAAGGATATTATCACTCTGGAGCACATGATGAAAATGAAAGATCAGGCTATCGTTTGTAATATCGGTCATTTTGATAATGAGATACAGGTCGATAATCTCAACGATCTGAAGGGAATTAATAAAATCAATATAAAACCACAGGTAGATAAGTATCTTTTCCCCGACGGACATGCAATTTTTATTCTGGCTGAGGGAAGACTTGTGAATCTTGGCTGTGCAACGGGTCATCCTTCGTTCGTAATGAGTAACTCATTCAGCAATCAGACACTTGCACAGATAGAACTCTGGAAAAAGAAATATGAAATTGGTGTTTACCGGCTTCCCAAAGATCTCGATGAGGAGGTTGCACGTTTACACCTCGATCAGCTTGGGGTGAAACTTACAAAGCTTACAAAAGACCAATCGGATTATATCGGAGTACCTGAATCCGGTCCTTACAAGCCGGATCATTACAGGTACTAATTTATTTTACCTCATCCCCAGCCCCTTCTCCCAAGGGAGAAGGGGTGTAAGAATCAAATAAACAGGCTTTTAGCCCCTCTCCCTTGGGAAAGGGGTTGGGGTGAGGTGGATTTAAAGTATCAGTTATTCCACACTCTGACAAACCTTCCGTCAAAGCTTGTTCTGTAATTTTTCAGAGGATACCTTCCTATACCGGAAGCGGGAGTACCAAAAGCTGCAAGTGCATAACTTGTACCACATTTAGGACAGACAGCCAGAGTGAAGTCGATGTTAACTTTTATACTCAGACCATTAACCGCGTAGTCGTGCGGGCAAGTGCGGTCGTAAGCATAAAACTCATTGGGCCCTCTGTAAATTATAATACCATTACCGGCAAATCCTGCAGCACCAGTTCCCCAGTTATTGGTGCGGGCATCGATAGTGTCAGAACCACCCATGGCATTCAGGTTTACAAACTGCGGGTCATTCAGGTCGAGGATGAAATTCACATAAGTATAGGGAATCACATCGTTCTTGTTTTTATTACAGGAACTTAAGGTGATGGCAAGTGCCATTATAATTAAAAAAAGTCTTATTTTTGAATCTGATACCACCGGAGATAAATTAATAATGCAAAATTAGTATTACCACCGGAAATTTAACGGCATCGTGAAAAATTTATTGTAAACTTAAAAGTGATTATGAGAAATCTGTTAAAAGGTCCCAGAAAAGAACAATAGATATTCAAACGTCTGATGTACAGGCACGTATGAAACAGAATCAGAAAAATTCTGCCACTTGGGATAAAGCGAAAAAGAAAAAAGTAAAGACAAACACAAAAAAAGCAGGGAAAAAATACAAATAGTGTTATATTTCCGAAGATAAATACTTGTAAAACACATGTTCACAGGATTTTTATTTGCAATTAATTAAAAGATTCTGTATATTTGTTTTTGAAGAGTTCCGGCAAACCCGGAATTCTTTTTATTTTTTTAATATAAGAGAGAAAAATGTCAGAGGTTATGTATGTGACTGAGGAAGGTCTTCAGAAACTTAAAGAGGAACTCAATCAGTTGAGAAATGTAGAGAGACCTATGATATCCAGGCAGATAGCTGATGCAAGGGATAAGGGTGACCTTTCTGAAAATGCTGAGTATGCTGCTACCAAAGAGGCACAGGGTATGCTTGAGATGAGGATATCAAAACTTGAGGATATTGTGGCACGGTCAAGGATTCTTGACGAATCAAAAATTGATATCTCATTTGTCAGATTACTTAACAGGGTAAAGATCAGGAATAAATCCAATAATTCAGTTATGGAATACCTGATTGTTCCTGAAAGTGAAGCAAATTTCAAACTGGGTAAAATTGCAGTCAGTTCTCCTATTGCCCAGGGTCTGATCGGGAAAAAAGTAGGTGATATTGTAAAGATCACAGTGCCTTCAGGAATAATCCCTTTTGAGATCATATCCATTTCACTCTAATAAATCTTTTCTTACGTCATCATGGCAACTATTTTCAAAAAAATCATTAATGGGGAAATTCCTTGCAATAAGATCGCTGAGGATGAAAATTATTTTGCATTTCTCGACATCAATCCTTTGAGAGCGGGGCATACTCTGGTTGTACCGAAGAGGGAGACTGATTACATTTTTGATCTGGATGATGATCAGCTGGCAGGATTGATCCTTTTTTCAAAAAAGGTTGCAACCGCAATTAAAAGTGTTATTCCCTGCAATCGTATAGGTGTTGCAATACTGGGCATTGAAGTTCCCCATACCCATGTACATCTAATTCCAATGGACACAATGGAAGACATTAACTTCAAAAATCCAAAGATTAAGTTTTCATCTGAAGAATTTAAGGAAATTGCTGCGAAAATCAGTCAGAATGTCATTCTTTAAGTTCGCTCTGAAGATTCGTTGATAATTTATTTAACCACCCCGTCACGCCACTGGCGTGACACCCCTCCTTTAAAAAGGAGGGGAAAGTTCTGATATACAAAATATTACATTTCTCCTCCTTTAAAAAGGAGGAGTACCCCTGACGGTACCGTCAGGGGGGAGGTGGTTTTCTTTAAACATAAATAAAGACACTTGAGATAAAAATTGTCCTAATAAATTTCTAAATTTATATGGTAATAATTCTGCATCGCTGCATGAGTTACATTTATAATTTGTGGGACGATTTTATCAGTCTTTTATTTCCCAGGCTTTGCTATGCCTGTGGAAATCATCTGCTCAGGAATGAAAATCTTATATGTACCGAGTGCTATGTTGTTATTCCAAGGACCAATTATCATAAAGAAGATACAAACCCGGTGGCACAGCTCTTCTGGGGAAGATGTATGATAGAAAAGGCTGCGGCATTTTCATTTTATAATAAGGGAAGCCGGATCAGAAATCTGATTCATAATCTTAAGTACAAGGGAATAAAGGAGATAGGATATGAACTTGGCAGGGTATATGGTTTATCACTTAAATCTTCAGGATTTACAGCTGATATTGATCTGATAATACCCGTTCCGCTTCATCCTACTAAAAAACGCATCCGCGGCTTTAATCAGAGTGACACTATTTCAACGGGAATAGCTGATGTAACAGGCTTGCCTGTTGATACAACTTCCCTGGTCAGAACAGCGGTTTCAGCTACACAGACAAAGCGGTCGCGGTACGAAAGATGGACAAATGTTGAGGGTATTTTCCGTGTTACTGATCCTGAAATAATCATGGGAAGGCATATTTTACTTGTGGATGATGTTATAACCACCGGATCGACAATTGAATCGTGTGCTAATGAACTTCTTAAGGTTGAAGGGGTGAGAGTAAGTGTAGTAGCATTAGCCTTTGCAGTAAATTGAATAGAGGCTGTCTATTTCACTCTTTTTGGATTTTTATTCATAAAATCCTTCCAGCTGTTGTAGGCTTTTTCCTGCACCGGATTATTTGTCTGGTAAAAATGGCATAAAGCGGCTGCCAGACCATCGGTTGCATCCAGTTTTATTTCAGTAAGATCGAATTTTAAAATATTCATCAGCATTGCGGCCACTTGCTCCTTTGAAGCTGCCCCCTGACCGGTAATTGACATTTTGATCTTCCTTGGGGCATATTCGAATATTGGCAATGAGCGGGTTAGTGCCGCAGCTATAGCGGCGCCCTGTGCCCTGCCCAGCTTAAGCATCGACTGAACATTTTTGCCGTAAAAGGGAGCTTCAATAGCCAGCTCATCAGGATGATATTCATCGATAATCCCTATTGTCCTGTCGAAAATATGCTTCAACTTCAGGTAGTGATCAGCAAATTTTGAAAGATCGATTGATCCAATGGTTATGAGTACGGGGACTGTACCGACAGTTTTTATAACTCCGTATCCTGTAATACTGGTACCGGGGTCAATACCGAGAATTACACGTTCTTTCGACACATCTTTCAATAGTCAGTATTATTTATTATATATTGATTTATCAATAATAAACATATTGTTCATCCAATCAGGTTTTTCGGAAAATTGTATTGACGGATTGAAGGTGTAACCTCCTTTAGTTGAGACAACTCCTTTCTCAAGGAAATATATAGCTTCTTTAAAGCATAATTCACCTTTATCATTGAAATCATGTGTAATATCATCTATGACATATTTTGCAGGTGCAAAGCCGGCGTAATAGCCGCCTTGTCCGAGAGAATTTACAAGTTCAAATGTGACAGGTGCGAAGATGTATTTTTCATCATTTGTTTTCCAGACATTCATCCCCGTTGGCTTACCGTTAGTCGTATCACCAATAGTTGTAACAATAAGATGCGGCTTGAGTCCGTTAATGACTTCCTCACTTGCTGAGGCTGTTGCCCTTGTAGTTATTACTACCAGCCTGTTTAGATTTAACGGAGAAGAAATACTTTTAAAATTATAGGTTGTGTCATTACTGGTTTTTTTGTCGTTATATGAACTTTTTATAAATGGAGTTGAAAATTTAGCGGTTCCTGCTATATAACTGGCTAGTTCCTGGGCAACAACCAGTATCCCTCCACCATTATATCTCAGATCAAGTATAAGGTCTTTGACATCCTGTGCCTTAAAAAAGGCGAATGCAGTAGCAAGTTCCTGAGTGGAAGGAGAGATAAATGCATCAAATACAAGGTGCCCGGTTTTCACTTTTTTAATTGTAAGCGTATCGTAGAGCATTACGGAATTAACCTGGAAAGTTGATTTAGTGGTTGTAACCGTTGTATCATTACCTCTTGGAGTCTGAAAAACAAAGGTATTTATCCTGCCTGCTACGGCAGGCCCAATCAGGTCATTATAAGCAGAAGTATTACCGGTAATAATTATCGGAGCAAGATCAGCTCCATTCAATGATTTTATTATCCATCCTCTTCTCACTCCTCTGGGGTTTATCGATCCATTAGAATAAAGGGGTGAATTTTTATAGATTGTTACGATTCTTGCTTTACCCTGAGCATCAACACCAATTCTGATGCCATGTCCGACAAAAATTCCCTGCATCGATGCTATAAATGAATCATAATCAGCAACAAAACTCCATCTGTCGAGTGGTTTATAACGCAATACGTCCATCAATTCATAGGGATCTTTATAGTCTGTCAGTGTAACGGCAGGAAGTTTTTTGTACCAAAAATACCATTCCTTCATTAGGCCATGGAGGGCATCCCTTGCTTGTTCCGCATTAGTGGGTGTAACTACCGGGGGTACAGTATCCTCAGGTGTAATAATATCTTTTTTGCACGATACAAATAGTGTTAAAAATATTAAGGGTAAGAAAAACAGCTTCTTCATATTCAACTCTTATTAATTGTCTTAAAACGAGAGGTCAAAGATAATTATTTATATCCTGACAGATTTACGGTTCTGGATCAATATTCCGGAAACAATCAGCAATAATCCTGCCGGGGTTGTATAATAAACGGGTTCATGAAGAATAAAGTGTACAAAAACAAGAGAAAGAAATGGAGCAATGTAAACAAGATTACTTACCTTATCAGTGGTAGAGGCCATCTGAAGAGCTTTCAACCAGAAAAGAAATGTTACTCCCATCTCAAAAATTCCGACATAAACAGATGCAACTGCTCCTTTGAATCCTATTTCAACCTGCCATTTCCCGGTTATAATCATTGCAACGACAAGGTAAACAGAACCAAAAAGAAAATTGAGAAACAGTTTAACTGCTTCATCCCTTTTATCTTTGACATTCAGTATAAAATAGAGTGCCCAGAAAATTGAACTGCCTGTGGCGAGCATCACACCTGTCAGATCGGAATGGCCAGGGTTAAAAGGCTTGCCCTGGGAAGAAATTATATAGACCCCCACAAAGCTGATAAAGAGTGCAATGAAACTTTTTCTTTCTATTTTTTGCCTGAGTACCGGCACTGAAAGGAAAACAAGGATGATCGGCCAGATCATGTTAAGAGGCTGGGCAATCTGAGCAGGAAGCAGTTGGTAGGCTTTAAGCAGTATGAGATAATATAGAAACGGATTAATGAACCCCAGTATAGCTGATTTTAAAAGTTCTTTTGCGCTGGATTTTCTTATGAGATCCGTTTTATTACCAGCTAAAACAACTATCAACAGGACCAAAGTTGAAGTAAGGGCAGCAATAGTGAGCATTGGGAGGATATCCAGTTCGCCAAGGCTGATTTTAAAAGCTGTTGGAACCGTTGACCAGAACAGTATAGCCAAACAGGCATATATGTAAGATTGACGGGTTTTGTTCATAATATTTTTGAAGTAAGAACAACGAACATTCGAATGTTGAATGCAGAAATTTTTACTTCTTAATTCGCAGTTCGTTTGTTCTTCATTCTTACTTCTGTTTAAGTCAAATGAAGCCTTCTAAAGCAGGAAGAAGTCTCCATTCCTTTTAATTGATTATATCAAATCCTGTATATGGGACCAGGACAGAAGGTATTTTAATCCCTGATTCGGTCTGGTTATTCTCAAGGATTGCAGCAACTATTCTTGGCAGGGCAAGGGCACTACCGTTGAGAGTATGAACAAGACGGGTCTGTTTGTCTCCTTTATCCTTGAACCTGCATTTCAACCGGTTAGCCTGGAACGATTCAAAATTAGATACAGAACTAACCTCCAGCCAGCGTTTCTGGGCAGCTGACCACACTTCAAAGTCGTATGTCAGTGCGGATGTAAATGACATGTCGCCGCCACAAAGCCTTAATATCCGGTATGGAAGATCAAGTTTGGAAACAAGGCCCTCAACATGGTTTACCATATTATCGAGAGATTTATATGAATGATCGGGGTGTGCGATCTGGACTATTTCAACTTTATCAAACTGGTGGAGCCGGTTGAGGCCTCTTACATGAGCTCCCCACGAGCCGGCCTCCCTTCTGAAACAAGGTGTATAAGCAATATTCTTAACCGGAAGCATATCGGCATTCAGTATTACATCCCTGTAGATATTTGTAACCGGTACTTCAGCTGTTGGAATGAGGTAAAAATTATCAATAGTGACATGGTACATTTGTCCCTCTTTATCGGGTAACTGCCCGGTGCCAAAACCGGATTCCTCATTAACCATTATTGGAGGTATCACCTCTCTATAACCTGCTTTTTCACCCTCATCAAGAAAGAAACTGATCAGTGCTCTTTGCAGTTTAGCTCCTTTCCCTTTGTAAACCGGAAATCCTGCTCCTGTGAGTTTAATGCCCAGCTCAAAATCAATAATATCATATTTCTTAATAAGATCCCAGTGTGGAATAGCTGTTTCAGAAGAGAGAGGTATAATGCCCCCCTCTCTGACCTTGACATTATCATCAGCTCCGTGTCCTGGTGCAACAGATTCGTGCGGAAGGTTAGGCAGCCTGATGATTTCATTTTTCATGTCATTATCGATAGGTATCAGTTTATCGGAAAGGGATTTGATCTCTTCTTTAATTGAATATGTTTTTTCCTTGGCGGCATCTGCTTCATCTCTCTTCCCGGCCTTCATGAGAGATCCGATCTCTTTAGATATCCGGTTCATCTCTGCATGCATCCAATCGGTTTTAGATTGTATCTCACGACGTGAGGAGTCGAGTACAAGAATTCTGTTTATTATTTCTTCTGCTTCAAAGTTTTTTACTTTTAGCCGTTCGATGATAAATTCTTTTTTTTCGCGGATCAGGTTAATCGTTAACATATTCAGTTATGATTTAATAAAAAAAAGCAGGCTGAAAGAAGCCTGCTGTAAAAATATTAAAAAACTCCCGATAATGCTTTCCTGAGGCAGAAAAGAATTTCGGGAGTCAGTATCTTTTAAGATAATAATTTATTCACTTACCCAACACACCCTTAACCGATACATAAGTTTTATTATCTCTTTTTCTTTTGAACTCAACTTCTCCATCGGTGAGAGCAAAAAGAGTGTGGTCTTTTCCGAGGCCGACATTGAGGCCTGGATTATGTTTGGTTCCTCTCTGGCGAACTATGATGTTGCCTGCCTTGGCTGCCTGGCCGCCGAAGAGCTTCACACCCAGTCGTTTACTTTCAGAATCGCGGCCGTTACGTGAACTACCTGCTCCTTTCTTGTGTGCCATAATTATATATTTTTATTTGCTTATACTTTGATTTTATTATTCTTTCTCTTTTGCGGTTTTCTTTGCAACTGGTTTTTTCACAGCCGGTTTCTTCTCTGCTACTTTTTTCTTTGCTACTTTTTTCTCAGAAGCTTTCTTTGCAGGAGCTTCTTCTTTTTTAACAGCAGGCTTCTTAACAGCAGGCTTCTTCTCAGCTGCTTTTTTCTCCTTTGCAGGTTCTTCAGTAACTTTAACTTCAGCTACCTTAACCTCTTCTTTTTTGGGAGTTGTTTTTTTGGGTATGGCTTTACCGTTAATGCTTATAATTTCAACCTGAGTAAAGTTCTGCCGGTGTCCGTTTTTGATCCTATAACCCTTTTTTCTCTTCTTTTTGAATACAATTACCTTGTCACCCCTCACATGGTCGAGGATCTTACCCTCAACAACAGCATCTTTAATTGTTGGTTCTCCGATTGTGATTTTACCATCGTCCTCAATTAAAAGAACCTGATCAAATTCAATCTGGTTTCCCTCTTCAACTTCGAGGCGGTGAACAAAAATCTTTTTGCCTTCCTCTACTTTAAACTGCTGACCTGCAATTTCTACGATTGCGTACATCTTTTATCTTTTTTACGTTACTCCGTGAGGCGTATATAATCCTGTGATCATATAACTTCAGTTGCCCCTGCGGATTTATTCAAAATTGGACTGCAAAGATATACAAATTAGATTATTTACAAACCAATACAGTGAATTTTTTAATGGGAGATGTAAATCACAGATCAGAATGATTAAAAGGGTTAATTTCCTTCTAAAGTTATATATTCAAAGATGCTGATTTTATTGTCAGGATGTTGATAAAAAAGGATATAGTTAATCTTAGTGTTAGTGCTAATATATTTATATTTGTCAGATGCAATAAAAAAACCGGTTATTCATCTGGCGCATAAATAATTGATATGAAGAGAGTAAAGCTAAAAGTGATGGGCATATCTTACAGTCAGACTCAATCTGGAGCTTATGCGTTGATATTGATTGAAGAAAACGGAGAGAGAAGGATCCCTATTATTATCGGGGGGTTTGAAGCACAGGCAATCGTGATAAAGCTTGAAAATCTCGATCCGCCACGTCCCCTGACTCATGACCTTTTCAAAAAATTTGCAGATGAGTTTAATATTTTTGTTAGCGAAGTCATGATCTATAAACTTGAAGAGGGAGTTTTCTTTTCAAAGCTTGTTTGCAACAATGGAGAAAAGGAATATTCTATCGACAGCAGAACATCCGATGCTGTTGCGCTTGCATTGAGATTCGGCTGTCCGATATTTATCACTGAAGACATCCTGGAAAAAGCTGGAATAACAATCAATCCCACTGAAGTCGGGTTATCTACAGCCAATGAGATTGACAGTTTATTTGAACCGGAAAGCACCAAATATGATTCATATTCGGATGAGGAACTCTATAAAATGATAGATGAATCTGTCAAGACTGAAGATTATGAGCGCGCTGCAGCTATAAGGGATGAGATTGAGAAAAGAAAAAAATCTAAATAACTGGGATGAGGCAATATCTTGATCTTCTTGATCATGTAATAAAAACCGGGACTAAAAAAACGGACAGGACCGGCACCGGAACGATAAGCGTATTTGGCTATCAAATGAGATTCAACCTTAAAGAAGGATTTCCTCTTCTGACAACAAAAAAGCTCCATCTTAAGTCTATTATTCATGAATTACTCTGGTTTATTTCGGGAGATACAAATACCAGATACCTGAACGATAATGGAGTGAAGATATGGAACGAATGGGCTGATAAAGACGGGAACCTTGGACCTGTTTACGGATGCCAGTGGAGGTCATGGCCGGCCGGCGGAGGAAAAAAGATTGATCAGCTGTTAAATGTTATAAGTGCTATCAAAAAATCACCAGACTCGCGCCGCCATATTGTTAGTGCCTGGAATGTAGGTGAATTAAACAAAATGGCTCTTCCTCCATGTCATATTATGTTCCAGTTTTACGTTGCAGAAGGGAGATTATCATGCCAGCTTTATCAGAGAAGTGCTGATATTTTTCTTGGAGTACCGTTTAATATTGCGTCCTATTCCCTTCTTACACTTATGATTGCGCAGGCAACAGGCCTGAGACAGGGGGATTTCGTTCATACATTAGGTGATGCTCATATTTACCTTAACCATCTTGATCAGGTTAAGCTCCAGCTCACCCGTGAACCATATCAGTTGCCCAAAATGGTAATTAACCCCGCTGTAACTGATATTCTGAAGTTCAGGTATGATGATTTTGCCCTGACAGATTATGTTGCACATCCTCATATTAAAGGTGATATTTCTGTATAATATATAAGGTATGATTTCAATTATTGTTGCTGTTTCCGAAGATTGGGGTATAGGTAAGGATAATGAACTTTTATGGCACATTTCTGAAGATCTGAAGAGATTTAAAAGGCTTACTACTGGGAATACAGTTATCATGGGGAAAAAAACCTGGGAATCATTACCCCGGAGGCCGCTCCCCGGACGAAAAAATATTGTACTTACTGATGTCCCGCATGAATGTATAGATTGTTCTGTGACTGCATACTCAATCGAAGACGCACTGAGTAAATGTGAAAAGGAAGAAGAAATATTCGTTATAGGAGGCGGGAGTGTGTACCGGCAGTTTATGCCTATAACAGACCGTCTTTATATCACGCATGTTCATAGAAAGGCTCCGGCCGATGTCTATTTCCCTGAGATTGACCTTAATATTTGGGAAGTTGTTGAAAAGGAGGAGTTTAAGACCAGCGAAAACTATAGTATTTCCTATACATATGTAATATACGAAAGAAGAAATAAAATCAGGTAAGGATTAGAGGCTGCAACTGGCAGCCTCTCTTTTTTTATGATGCTTTCAGAATTTTCAGGTTTATTCTTTCAAGTTTGAGGCTTGCATAGTCGATCGATATTTCAAGCTCATTTGTGTCAGCAGATGGCATTTCGAACATCGCATCCAGCATGATGGTCTCGCAAATCGATCTCAGTCCGCGCGCTCCGAGTTTGAATTCAATTGCTTTATCAACAATATAATCAAGAACACCTTCGGCAAATGTTAGATCAATATTATCCATCCTGAACAGCTTAATATATTGTTTCACCAATGCGTTCTTTGGTTCTGTAAGGATTGCTCTAAGTGCTGTCCTGTCAAGACGATTAAGATGGGTCAGAACTGGCAGTCTACCAATTATTTCCGGTATGAGCCCGTAAGCTCTGAGATCCTGTGGAGCTATATATTGAAGCAGGTTATCTTTGTCTACTTTATCCCTTATTTTTGAAGCACCGAAACCAATAATCTGAGTATTTAGGCGCTGTGCAATTTTCTTTTGGATACCCTCAAAAGCGCCTCCACAGATAAACAGGATATTTTTTGTATCGACAGGGATCATTTTTTGTTCAGGGTGTTTACGTCCACCCTGTGGCGGAACATTAACTATTGAGCCTTCGAGCAATTTCAGAAGTCCTTGTTGCACACCCTCGCCTGAGACATCGCGGGTTATTGAAGGATTGTCACCTTTCCTTGCAATTTTGTCGATCTCATCAATAAAAACGATACCTTTTTCAGCTGCTTTAACATCATAATCTGCATTTTGGAGCAGTCTGGTCAAAAGACTTTCAATGTCTTCACCGACATATCCTGCTTCAGTAAGGACAGTTGCATCGACAATTGTGAAAGGGACGTGCAGCATTTTTGCAACTGTTCTTGCCAGAAGGGTCTTTCCTGTTCCTGTTTCACCAACAAGTATAATGTTTGATTTTTCAATCTCAATATCCTCGGCATCAGGCTTTTGCATCAGCCTTTTGTAGTGATTATAAACAGCTACTGAGATTATCTTCTTTGCCATATCCTGACCAATAACATACTGGTCGAGAAAATTCTTGATTTCGGTAGGCTTAAGAAGATTAATACTGTCAAATGCAATATTCTTTTTATTACCAAGTTCTTCGTTCATTATGCTGTGAGCCTGCTCAATACAGTGGTCACAAATATGGCCCTCGAGGCCGGCAACAAGCATATTGGCCTCTTTCTTTGTTCTGCCGCAAAATGAACATTTATCCATGTCAGACTATTTTTGTGTTTTCTGAAGAATCTCATCAATCATCCCATAGTCTTTAGCCTCTTGAGATGTCATCCAATAATCCCTGTCAGAATCTTTTTCAACTTTTTCAATCGTATTTCCGGAATGGAATGCAATTATTTCGTAGAGTTCTCTCTTAAGTTTTACGATTTCACGTACGGTAATTTCCATATCAGAAGCATGTCCTTCTGCACCACCCATGGGCTGGTGAATCATTATCCTGGAATGTTTGAGAGCTGATCGTTTTCCTTTTTTACCGGCGGTAAGGAGAACAGCGCCCATTGAAGCTGCCATCCCGGTACAGATTGTGGCAATATCGGATGAGATATACTGCATTGTATCGTAAATCCCCAGACCGGCATTAACTGATCCGCCAGGAGTATTGAAATATATCTGAATATCTTTCCCGGGATCAGATGAATCGAGATAAAGCAACTGGGCCTGGATAATATTAGCTACATAATCATCTATCGGCAGGCCCAGGAAAATAATCCTGTCCATCATCAGCCGTGAAAAAACATCCATTGATGCCACATTCAATTGTCTCTCTTCAATAATTGTAGGTGATATATAGCTTCCATATATGGAGGTGTACCTGTGCAGGTTCATGCTGCTGATTCCACGTTTGCTTTTTGCATATTTTCCAAAATCGTCAAGAATACTCATATTTTCAGGATTAAAATTAACAAACAAAGATAGTAAAATAAAAATATATCATCGCAATGCGTTGATTACTATTCAAAAAGCTTATTGAATTCCTCTACTGTGACACTCTCGTTTTCAATCTTCACAAGTTCCTTCATAAGCAAAATAACCTTTTCTTCAAGTATCTTGTCAGCAATTTTTTTTGCATCATCTTTTCTTTTAAGAGTCTCTTTTGCATAATTGCTTATCTGTTCGTCGGTAGCATAGAACAGACCATATTTCTGGAACTGATACCTGGTTGTGTTTTCGGCTTCTTTCAGCAGCTCTTCCTCACTGATCTTCACTTCATTGTCACGTGCGACCTTGTTCCTTATAAGCTGCCATTTAAGATCTTTCCTGAAACTGTCGAATTCTTTTTCGATCTGCACCTCAGTGGTATTTTCATTGACTTTAAGAAGCCATCTTTTCAGGAACTCTTCAGGAATCTGAAAATCGGTTTTTTCAATGGCGAGGTTTTTAATATCCATCATCAGTTTAAAATCGCTTTCACGTTTTAAGTTTATTGCGATCTCATCTTCGATCTTCTTCATGAATTCAGCTTCCGAATTCACAACTCCTTCACCATAGACCCTGTCGAAAAGCTCTTTCCCTAATTCTGCAGGGTGGAAACGGTTTATTTCATTGATCGTAAACCTGAAGTTCCCCTCAAGTTCAGCAACCTCTTCCTTTTTTTTATGTAATATCCCGGCTACTTCAGTATCGTTTGGAAAAGCTTTTTTCAGGTCGAAGTCTATAGAATCGTTCTGGCTTTTACCGATAAACTGTTTTTTGATTTTTTTATCCTTTATGATGTCAATACCAAGTGAGGTATCTTCTACAGAAGGACCTTCAGGTATCACATCGCCATTCTTATCAACAGCTTCAATTTTACCCTTAATCACATCTTTATCTTCTGTAAGGTCAGCTTTTCTTAACTCTCCGTAACGGCGGGTGTAATTATCAAGATAATCGCTCTTCATCTTTTCGTCGATGATGATCTCATGCAGATTGACTTTATTTTTTTTGCTTAGCTTCAGTTCAATAACCGGGGCCAGTCCAAGTTCAAATGAGAAGGTAAAATCCTCCTGGGTATCAAAATCAATCTTTTCCTGATCGTCTGCTTTTGGAATCGGATCACCAAGGATTTCAAGCTTTTCGTCAGTAATATATTTTTGAATGGTTTCTGTTACTATTTTGTTGATCTCGTCGATCTGGACAGCTTTGCCGTGCATTTTTTTTACAAGGCCTATCGGAACCATTCCCGGACGAAATCCTTTTATTGTTGCTTTTTTCCTGTAATCCTTCAATACGGTTTCAACCTTATCTTCATAATCGGGTTTCCTGATCTCAATTTTTAACACTGCATTCAGGTCGTCGATGTTTTCTCTGGTGATATTCATTTTAATTCTTGTTTATTGCATCGTTAAAAAACCGCCAAAACGCACTATTAAAGATTGTTACGGGCGGTTTGTCATTTGTGCGGATGAAGGGACTCGAACCCCCACGTCACGAAGACACAAGATCCTAAGTCTTGCTCGGCTACCAATTACGACACATCCGCGATAAAATTCCCCGCAAAAGTATAATAAATTATTATCAAAACAAATTGAATGTTACCTGCGCAGTTCAAAGTTCTTTCCGAGATAGACTTTTCTTACATGCTCATCATCTGCCAGTTGTGCAGATGTGCCCGATTTAAGGATGCGTCCCTCGAAAAGAAGGTACGCACGATCAGTAATGGAAAGGGTCTCATGAACATTATGGTCGGTTATCAGAATACCGATTTGTTTCTCCCTTAATTTCGATACAATCTCCTGGATATCTTCAACGGCGATAGGATCAACCCCGGCAAAGGGTTCATCAAGTAAAATGAATTTCGGTTTAAGGGCAAGTGCTCTTGCGATTTCGGTGCGTCTTCTTTCACCACCGGAAAGCTGGATGCCTTTATTTTTTCTGATCTTCTGAAGGCCAAATTCATTCAGAAGAGTCTCAAGTCTTTCTCTTTGTTCCTCTTTTGGAAATCCCGACATTTCGAGGACTGCACGGATATTGTCTTCAACAGGCATATTTCTGAATATTGAAGCTTCCTGTGCAAGATATCCGATACCTTTTCTTGCACGTTTATAAACAGGAAGTGAAGTTATTTCTTCATCATCCATAAATATCTTTCCCTCTCTTGGTCTGATTAAACCGACTATCATGTAAAAAGTTGTTGTTTTACCTGCACCGTTCGGACCAAGTAACCCGACAATCTCCCCTTGTTCAACCTCAACAGAAACATGGTCAACAACTGTCCTGCTGCGATACTTTTTTACAAGATTTTCAGTGTATAGTTTCATTCTGGATACTATGAAGTGGCAGGTTCAGTTTTGGCGGAATCATCATCCATGAAAGCGTTACGCTGTTTTTCCTTTTTCTTCATTACCCTGGCTGAAATACCGATACTTACCTCATAAAGAATCAGGAGGGGAATACAGACAAGCGTCTGCGAAAAGACATCAGGAGGAGTGATTATTGCCGCAAGAATAAATATAACCACAATAGCATGTTTCCTGTATTTTCTAAGGAATGTGGGTGTAATCAAACCGATCTTGGTTAGGAAAAAAGCTATTATTGGAAGTTCGAAAACAAGTCCTGTAGCCAGGCATATCGATGTGAGAGTACCGATATAGGACCTTATATTAATCTGATTGGTAACTTCCTGACTGATTTCATACGACCTGAGAAAATGCAGTGAAAGCGGTGCAAGCAAATAATATCCGAAAAGAACACCTGTGAAAAAAAGTAATGAAGCTGCCAGTACAGCTCCTTTGGCATGCATTGCCTCATTGGAACGAAGGGCGGGTTTGAAGAATTTCCAGAATTCCCAGAGTATAACGGGAAAGGCAAGGATTAAACCGGCAACCATCGCTACAGCTATATGAGTCGT
>JAUYBT010000039.1 GCA_030692905.1 Bacteroidales bacterium | reverse complement strand
TCAATTTCTTTGATGATTACTTCGTCTATAAATACTCTGTCTGATATCAGTTCACATTCTCCGGTTTTATTTACCACCCTCAGGCTGAGTCCGATATCAGATGGCTTTAAAACATGCTTTAGATTATTATAAATATCAATTGACGAAAATTCATTTTTATTTTCAATAAGCAACCTGTTTATTTTTGCCTCTTTGCCATTAATATCCTCAAGATCAGAAAAGTTTATAAAAATATTCATTGGCATTATCTGGCTGATTGACAGGGAGAAATTACCGGTGTTATTTGGGTTCAGAATAGTTCCAATTCTCATCACAACCGACTTTCCTGTTCCTTTATCCGGAGCAAAAGGCGCATCTGCGGGTATGTCACTGATCTCATTAAAGCGTATAATCAGTTCGTCACCTGTTTTCACTCCAAGATAATTTGCAAGTCTGTTATTAACAGCAACTTCACCTGGTTTGATGCTTACTGAATCGTTTCCTTGAAACATGAAAAAGTCAGGATTTACAGCATAGATATGAGTATTGAAAGCGCCAATTTGTGACGCCAGGCTTTGACTATAACCATTTATTTCAAGTATCCCGGTACAATTGATTTTGGCGCTGTCCTTCATTCTTTCAGCAAGTGATGCATCAAAATACCGGACGCCTGAACTTATCATAATACTGGTGTTTCCAAGACGTTCAGAAGCTGATTTTTTCAGACTAGTCCGCACTGATCTGCCTGTCAAAAGTGATCCGGTAATTACAGCCGACAATAATGCAATAATAAGGATCTGATAAAGAACAGGCTTTTTGTAAAATTTTATTGACCGGCTTACTATTTGAAGAATACCTGGTACCATAATTTATATAAGTTGCTACTTATTGTTTGTCAAAATAATTATTCTAAAATACACTTCCTGAACTCATCCCCCCGTCCTGATGGGGGATGGGTTAAATCTATTAGTTTTCCTTCACCGAGTTGTAATATCCGGGTCATTTTTTTTGCCAGATCCGACGAATGTGTGGCAAGTATCAAGGTTATGCCAAATTCTCTATTCATCTCCAGGAGAAGTTCTCCAAGAATATCAGCATTCTTTGCATCCAGCGAACCTGTGGGTTCATCGGCAAGCAGGATTGAAGGATTATTGGCTAACGCTCTGACCAGTGCAACACGCTGTGCTTCTCCGCCTGATATGCGGAAAGGATATTTATCTGCCAGATCAGAAATACCGGTCTTTTTCATAAGCTCGATTACATGCTGCTCTTTCAAAGCAAGTTCATCGCTTGAGTATTTTGCAGCAAGCAAAGGAAGAAGTATGTTCTCCGATACAGTCAGATGCGGCAATAATAAATGGTCCTGGAAAACAAACCCGATATTCCTGTTTCTGTAAACTGCTGATTCATCGTCATTAAAGTTTGCAATGGAGGCTCCCCTGAAAGTGATCTCCCCGTTATCCGGTTTATCGAGCAGACCGATAATATTCATCAGAGTTGTTTTCCCTGAACCTGATGGCCCCATAATTGCAATTGAATCACCTTCATTCACATCAATACAGAGATTATTAAGAACTAAACCTCTCTGAATGAACGATTTCGAAATATTTTTAATACATAGCATATTATTTCTGAGAATATAATTTCATCAAATGCCAATTTTTGTAATTAAATTATAAACTTTTGATAAACCGTCTGACATTTTATCAAGTGAAAGTTCATTATTTACTTTTTCTCTGCCATTACTTCCAAGTTGTGCACGTAAGCTATTGTCCTTAAATAATCTCAGCAAGCTAGCTGATAATTCAGTAACTGTATCTGGTGAATATGTGATTCCTCCCATAGTCATCTCAAGAATCTCCGGAAATGCGCCTGTTGCAGGTTGAACAACGGGAATACCTGCCGCATTGGCTTCAAGTATATAAAGGCCGTAACCATCATGTTTTCTGACAGGAACACTCATTATATCGATATTGCTGAAAAATTCCTGTTTACTGTTACCCTGAAATTCCGGATATATTCTGATAAAGCTTTTCAATCCATGTGTTTTTATTTTCTTTATCTGTTCTGCAATGAATGATTTATCATCGCCTGTATATCCCCCTGATACATGAAGGGTTAGTCCGGGTAAACAGTTTCCTGTTTTTAGTTCAATAAATGCATCAACCAGTTTGTCAAATCCATTCTGAGAGTTGATCCTGCAGAAATATCCTAAAGCCGGGTAATTATCTTTTTTTTGGATAATATTTGAATCCCCGGCATCAATTGCCAGGGGTATAATATGGAAGTTAACACCGGATACTCCGGTCTTCGATATAAACAACTCTTTATAATACTTGCTTGGCGTAATGAAGGTATCTACATTAACTGCCTCCTGTGATATCAGTTTCCATGCTTTTGACTGATAAGGCTCAACCATCTCATCAATCCAGTCATCCTCATTCAGAAGAGAGCAGACAATTTTTACATCCAGTCTTTTTTTTAGTTGACGAGCCAGGCCGATAATAAGAGCATTTGACAGATGGATAATATCGGGTTTCCCATCTTTTGTCAGATACTTTATAAGCCGTTGCAGCTCTTTTTCAGGAAAGGCATTTTCTCCTTTTATCATGCTCAGTGTCATATCTTCGAGCCCTTCTGTACGTGTTGTTCCGGCTCTGCGCGCTGCCATTTTCAGCATGGGAGCAGAGTCAAAAAATTTATCTAAGAATACGGGCATATTCCTGAAGAATGGAACTTTTTCCCTCAGATACATCGTTATTGCACCAAAAAACACGTGTGTGTCAAGACCGGTTTCAATATTGGTATCATCCGGGGGAAGATATAACGGTATTGCAGTAGCAGTAATACCGGGAACCTTCCGGATTGCCTTCAGGTAAATCATGTCGCGGTAACAATTACCACAATAAAATGATCCTCCTGAACCTGTTATAAGATATACAATTTTCATTTTTTCGTACCCGTTTTTTCCGCGAATGAAAGCAACCGTCCATCTTCAGTAAGGATATAAAACTTCTCTTTTGTGACAGCAGGAGAGCTGCTTACAGGTGTCCCTGCATTGAAACTCCACAATTTTTTTCCATCAGCCAATGCGAGAATATAAACAATTCCATCCTTACATGAAAAGAGAACTTTTGTGGATGTTATTACCGCAGAGCCTGTTATGCGGCCATTGGTTCTGTATTTCCATATCAACTTTCCATCAAAAGCATTATAACAATAGAGGTTTTTATCTTCACTTCCAACTACAACTGCACTATTCCCGATTGCTGGTATAGCCAAAATAGCACCAGCTTCTTCCCCTGCAGGAATTTTCCATGCTATTTTTCTGGAATTTAAATCTAAACAATAAATTGTACCATCATAATCTCCGAAATAAGCCATATCCCGTGAAAGGGAAGGAGAGGCAGCGATATAAACACCTATATCAATAGTATTTTTTTGTCTCCCCGAAAGAGGATCTACAATCCTTATCATGCCATCACAACCGCCGAATACAATCTTTCCGTTCAATATTGCAGGTGTTCCGTTTACATAATTCTCAGTTTCAACTTTCCAGAGAGATTTCCCGGTTTCAGGATCAACGCAATGGAGGAAATAATCATAACTTCCCACAACAATCCCTGCTTTAGTGCCTGCCATCCATACATTTGCCGATCCTGCAATCTGGTTATCAGTAGTGTATGACCATAGCAACGTACCGGTAATCTTGTCAACGGCTCTCAGTATGCCGTCAGTTGAGCCAAAAATTACTTTTTTACCGAAAACCATAGGAGCAGCATCAATCGCGCTTTCGGCTTCATACTTCCATTTGATCTTTCCGTCGGTACTGACCGCAATCAGTGTTCCCTTATCGTTTCCAAAAAAGACAGTTCCCTCGCTGATAACCGGAGATGATTTTGTTCTGACTCCTGTTGAGACGCTCCATAAAAGTTGCGGAGTAGCAGTAAGTTCAAACTCAGATTTACCAGAAAGATCAGCTTTCCCTCTGAATACAGGCCATTCATCTTCTCCTGTCTGTGCCGGTGTGGATGAAAAGAAATATAAGAAAAGTACGATTATTAAAAGGTATCTCATTAAATATGAATTACTTTAATTGGCTCAAGGCTCCTGTTGGACATATTTCAATTACCTCTTTACTTTTTGTTTTCAGAATGTTGTCAAATTCTTCAGTAAGCGGCTCGGAGATTATACTTACAAATCCTCTGTGAATGAAACATAGTGCAGGTTCCTCTTTTGAATCTTCACAAAGCCTGACACAAAGACCACATTTTATACATTTAGCATTCTCAAAAATCAGGCCGGTATTATGATTTATTTTTTTTACAATAGGAGAATTAACAAGTTTACCTCTCGGATCTTTAATAGAAAATTCTTCTGCCAGATCTTTTAACCTGCAATCGTCAGCAGCACGGCAATCGCAATGCATGCAGCTTTCCGCCTCACCTGCAGCAGAATTAAAATCAGATATTTCCTTGAAGCGGATTCCTTTACCACTACATTCTTTTAACCATTCCTGTAATTCGGTTTCTTCCAGTCTGCCGATATGAGAGGTGAATAGTTTTGATAGTTTCCTTTTTTTAGGTCCGGTCTCAATAACTGTATCATTATTATGATGTTGATCAGCCACATCCTGAGCTGGTTTATCCTGATTAATTCTTTGTGAAATAAACAATTGCATATTCCGGATTGAAACAGGTATGTCAACTTTCTTTCTCCGGCATGCATTCTCGCAATAGCCCGGACATTTGGCACACAATATTTCCGACGAGCCATGCTCTGAAAGGGAAAGTTTTAATGCGGCATCAAAATCCTTTGCAGTAATAAGTCTGTTCATTAGAGGAATATTGTATCCGGCCGGACAAACAACTTTACATGGAGCTTCACATTCGGCACGGTGCTCAGATAACAGGAGTTCAATGGCTTTACGTCTTAGCGAAATCACCTCTTCTCCGGAAATATCTATATCCATTCCCTCTTGAATTAAAGCTGAACATGACGGTACAAAACTGTTTGTTTTGTTATCTTTTACTATACAAACCATACATGAAGAATAGTGAGGTAAACCCTCTTTATGGCATAGTGTGGGAATATTGAATCCTGCACTTCTGGCAACATCCAGAATGGTTAATCCCTCCGGAGCTTCATAATCAGTATTATTGATCTTTAACTTAACCATTGATGTTTATTATTTCAATAGCATTCTCAGGACATACAATTCTGCAGTTGTCACATTTTGTACATAGCTGATTATCAATTTCATGCTTTTCGTAAGGATTGAAAGGAATAGCATTTACCGGACATTCCTGTGAGCATTTGGTACAACCTGTGCAATCATCAGTAACAACATATCTGATGAGATCTCTGCATTTTTTTGCCGGACAATATCCCCGGGTATGAGCTTCATACTCTTCCCTGAAATATCTCAGACCGGTGAGGACAGGGTTTGGAGAGGTCTTCCCAAGTCCGCATAAACTGCCGTCCTTCACCGATTTACAAAGATTTTCAAGTTCATCAATATCAGAAAGGGCAGCCTTACCTTCACTCAATCTTGTAATAATATTCAGCATCTGTTTTGTGCCAATCCGGCAAAAGGTACATTTTCCACATGACTGTTTGTGAGTGAATGTCAGAAAATATTTAGCCATATCAACCATACAGTCTGTGTCGTCGAGGACAACCATTCCGCCCGATCCCATCATTGCACCCATTTTTGTAAGTTCCTCATAATCAACCGATGTATCAGCTTCACTTGCAGGAATACATCCACCCGATGGTCCGCCTATCTGAACAGCTTTAAACTTTCTGCCTTCAGCTACACCATCACCAATCTTTTCAACTATCTCTCTTATTGTTATTCCCATAGGAACTTCGATGAGACCTCCTTTTGATATTTTACCGGCAAGAGCAAACACTTTAGTTCCCTTGCTCTTTCCACTTCCAATAGACTTGAAAGCTTCAGCTCCATTAGTAATAATCCATGGAACCAAAGAAAGAGTTTCTACATTGCTGACAAGTGTCGGCTGGCCTCTGAAACCTTTTACAGCGGGGTAGGGCGGCCTTAAATGTGGAGTCCCGCGCTTACCTTCGAGTGAAGATATTAATGCTGTTTCCTCACCACAGACAAAGGCCCCGGCACCTTCAAAAATCTTAATATTAAATGAAAATCCGGTACCAGAAACTCTATCGCCCAGAATACCTTTTTCATAGCACTGTTTCAGGGCCTTTCTAACCCTTGTAACCGCAAGGGGGTACTCTGCCCTGATATAGAAAATGCCTTCTTTAGCACCTGTTGCATAGGCTGCGATTATCATGCCCTCAACAACCCTGTAAGGAAAAGATTCAAGCAGCATCCTGTCCATAAACGCTCCCGGATCTCCTTCATCACCATTACAGACAACATACTTTGAATCACCATTTGCCAACATGGAAATTCTCCATTTTTCGCCTGTCGAAAATCCTGCACCTCCTCTTCCTCTTAATCCACTCTCTGTTATTATATCAACTATCGTATTCTGATCGAACCGGTTAAGGCATTGATTAAGTGCTTCAAAACCACCTGACAAACAATATTCTTCATAGGAATCCGGAGAAAGAACACCACTGTTGCTTGTAGCAAGATGTACCTGATAACTCAGAAAATTATTGAGGTATTTTTCTCTCAACTCTCCCGGAATATTGACCGGACTGGTCAGCATATCGTCAGAAAGAAAAGTATCAACAAGGTCGTAAATATTATGCTTTATTCTTTTATTTATAGCCCTGGGCCTGATATGTTTAAGGAGTATCTCCTCAACCTGATATTTACTTACCTTTGTATACCTTGAATGGATATTTTCTCTGGTAACTATCTCCAGTAAAGGTGTCTGGTTACATACTCCTACACAACCAACCGGCTTCAGTCTTATGTTGAGATCATACTTTTTCTTTATATCAACTATTTCAGATAGAATCTCTTTGCTTCCGCCTGCCACACAACAGGAACCTAATCCGATTCTGATTTCAGCATCAATATCCTCCTTGTTATCAGTGTCATGATGGCTAACACTTTTATTCCTCACATTAAGAAA
>JAUYBT010000231.1 GCA_030692905.1 Bacteroidales bacterium | reverse complement strand
CGCTGTTCCTCCACCGGTAAATTGATTGTTTTACATCACCAACAACAAGGTTATCAAAACCCTCTGCCATGCTGTTTTCGATCAATGGTCTGAAATTATTCCATTGTATGATTGATGTATCCTGAAACTCATCAATCATGATATTTTCGGACTTGTTGCCCACCTTTTCGTAAATAAAAGGAGACTGATCCCCGCGGGTGATAAGGTTAATCAGTTCACCTGCATCAGACAGGAGGAAACTGTTTTCGGAGGTAGTTATAAGATGAACATTATGCAAAACATCCGATAAGATTCCGAGGGCGTAAATATATGACAGAATAGCAGTTGCACTATTATATTCAACTACATTCCCATCATAATAATTAATTGCTTCTCTCAGGTTCTTATCCAGTCCCCCGGCAATTGCAGCCTGCAACTGTGCTGCTGTGGTTCCGGTAGACCACCGGGGCGGGTCATTTTCTATTTCACGGACCCAGCTGTTCGGCTCTTTCACTATTCCTGAAACCATAAATCTGATAAATCCGGGTACTCCTTTACCCTTCCGGTAAAACATATCATCGGACAATTCAAATTTTGAAAATATCTCATCAGCTTTCTTCCCGTAATCATGCAACAGTTTCTCAAATGAAGAAGATATCGATTTGATCTTTTCTATATATTCAAGAAGAAATTTTTTATTTTCAAGATTTGATCGCTCATCGGTGGAGAGTATTTTGAATTTTTCTTTAAACAGTTCCTCCGCAAGTTTAATTATCGCATCTTTAAGATTCCAGCTCTTCTCTTCATCAATATTCGACATTGCATAGGTAGTCAGCCAGTTTTTAAGCTGATTGTCAGTTGAGGAGGAAGCAATCATTTCATCAACAGCAGAAGCAAGTATCGTACTATGATCCAGTTCAATATTAAATCCGGAATGGAGTCCGACCTCCCGTGCAAAAGCCCGCAGTATCTTCTGGAAAAAACTGTCGATTGTAGATACAGAGAACCGGGAAAAATCGTGCAGGATTGAATTGAGTATTTCTTTAGCCTCATTCCTGATCCACTCTTCCGTTTTATTTGTCTCTTTAACCAATCCGGGCAAATAATCTGAGTTTTCTCCGACTGCCATTTTGTGGAGATTATCAAGAATCCTGGATTTCATCTCAGCAGTAGCTTTATGGGTAAAGGTCACTGCAAGGATTCTTCTGTAGTTATATCTCGATTTAAAAAGTCTGGTAAGATAAATTCCTGTCAGTTTGTAGGTTTTACCCGATCCTGCTGAAGCGCTGTATATGGTCAAAGTGCCTTGTCCCATTATGGGTTAAAGTTAGCATTTTTCCCTATCTTTGCGAAGTGAAAAAAAGAGTTGTAATAGGATTATCGGGTGGTGTAGACTCGAGTGTTGCAGCATGGGTTTTGAAGGAACAGGGCTATGATGTTGCCGGTCTGTTTATGAGAAACTGGCACGATACAACAGGGTTGCTTCAGAGCGACTGTCACTGGGAAGATGACCTGATGTTTGCTGAGATGATTGCGAAGAAGCTTAGCATTCCTTTTCACCAGGTTGATCTGAGCGGACCTTACCGGCAGAGAGTTGTTGACTATATGTTTGCTGAATATGAAAAGGGACGTACTCCCAACCCGGATGTATTGTGCAACA
Source organism: Bacteroidales bacterium (assembly GCA_030692905.1). Taxonomy (GTDB): domain Bacteria; phylum Bacteroidota; class Bacteroidia; order Bacteroidales; family VadinHA17; genus LD21. The sequence continues at coordinate 10,574 of JAUYBT010000231.1, read as the reverse complement.
GGGAGATAAAATTTGATTCATTTGCTGAAGAGGCTCGCATGCTTGGGGGTGATTTCGTGGCAACCGGACACTACTGCAGAAAGGAAGAGATAAAATCAGGAGACAAAACCGTTTACAGGCTTCTTTCAGGAAAAGATAATAACAAGGACCAGAGCTATTTTCTTTGCCAGGTCAGTCAGGAGCAACTTGCGACAGCACTTTTCCCGTTAGGTGATCTGACTAAACCTGAAGTCCGCAAAATAGCTGAAAAACTGGGACTTGCAACGGCACAGCGAAAAGATTCCCAGGGTATATGTTTTGTTGGCAAGGTGCATCTGCCGACTTTTCTGCAGCAGAAACTAGAGGCGAAAAAAGGAAATATAGTTGAAATAATTGATATAAGTGGAAAATCTATCTTCCCTTATATTGCTGAGGGCATACCAGGTGGTGACTTGTCAGAAGAAATTTTGTCAACAATGACAGAATCATTTAAATATGAGCCATCATCGGGACAAATAATAGGAATACATAACGGAGCACATTTCTTTACCATTGGTCAAAGGAAAGGGATGAATGTGGGAGGGCATAAAGAGGCTCTGTTCGTGATAGGTATTGATGTTGAGAAGAATGTCGTTTATGTCGGTGAAGGTCAATCACATCCCGGATTGAACCGTAAAGGGTTGTTTATAAGGAAAGACGAAACACACTGGATCAGAACAGATATAAAGATGGAAGAAGGGGAAAGTCGCAATTATATGGTACGAATAAGATATCGACAACCATTGCAGGGGGCTCGGCTTTACTGCCGGGAGAAAGGAATGTATATCATATTTGATAAGCCGCAGCGAGGAATTGCCCCGGGGCAGTTTGCAGCATGGTATGATGGGGATGAGGTTATCGGGTCGGGGGTGATTGACAGGTAACAGGCTGCAGGCAACTGGCTACAGAACCCAACTTTCATGAGATATGCTTAAATGGAATTGCTCTGCCTTTGCCTGCTTACAACGAAAACACCCGCAAAAATAAGTAAAGCAGAGAATATCATAACAAGATCAATATGATCCTGTCCCATTATCGAAACGATATACGCTGCAATAATTGGCTGAGTGTAAGTATAGGTGCTGACAATAGTGGGACTAAGCCGTCTCAGGCCGAAGGAGAGAAGGAGATACCCAAGGTAAGTTGCAAAGACAACAACGAAACCTATTCCCAGCCATGCATTTAAAGATATTGATGACCAATCCATTGTGCTCCATTGGTTATATCCTATCGGGATTGTTGTAAGCATTCCGAAAAAGAAGGTCCATTTCATAACTGTTACAGGATGATACTTTTCGAGCATCCTCTTAATAATTACTGTATAAAATGCCCAGCTGATAGTATTAACCAGGGTAAAAACATCTCCCAAAAAAGTAGAGCTTGCCAGGTCGGGAGTTCCATTCTGCAGTATTAACAACAATACCCCGGAAAGACCTATTGCAAGGCCGCTCCCTTTCAGGAATGTTATTCTTTCGTTCAGTATCAGTGCAGCAAAGACAAATGCGAATATCGGGTTTGTAGATTGAATTATTGATGAGTTAATCTGAGATGTGAGATTCAGTCCTGCCAGAAAAAGTATCTGGTTTATAACTACACCAAAAAAGGAACATCCGAAAAGAAATAATAAATCTTTCCGGTTGACAGGTTCTTTTGGCATGAAAAGGCTTGTGATCCAGAATAGTCCTGCTGTAAGGACACTCCTGAACGAAACAAGGGCAAGTGGTTTTATATGGTCAGGCATCACAGACTTGGCTATGGAATAATTTAGTCCATATATAATATTGGCTGCCAGAAGTGAAAGGTGTGCCCAGGTTTTTACCCGACTCTTATGCATACTCAGAATTTGAGTCGCAAAAGTAGTAAAAGCAGGATAACCTGCAAATTCAAACCATAATAATCCATATAAGGAAACCTGACTATAGAAGACCAATTCATGAATTATGGATATATTTGAAAAAAATCTAAAATGCAAAAGATATCAGTAATCAGTGGCGGTGCCAGCGGACTGGGATTGGAAATTGCTGAACTCCTGGTTAAATCGGGGAAAAATGTACTTATCCTTGGCCGTAACAGTGAGAAACTCGTATTAGCTTCAGCCAGACTTAAGAAATCTGAGAAATACAATTTAGCCGAATCGTTGATCTGCAATATTGGGAAGGAAGAAGACATCAAAAAAGTTGGTGAATATCTGACAAAAAATATGCTTTCAGTTGAATATCTTTTCAATAATGCCGGTATGGGTCTCTTCACAAAAGCAAATACTTCAACTTCGACTATGATCGACACTGTTTTTGAAGCCAACATTAAGGGAATGATCCTACTCACATCTGAAATTCTAAGAATAACTCCCGAAGAAGAAGAACTTACCATAGTCAATATTATGTCAACCTCTGCCCTGCTCGGAAGAGCGGAAGAGACAATCTATTGTGCAGCAAAATGGGGAGCCAGAGGTTACACCGAGGCGCTCAGGACTGAACTGAAAGGGACAAAACGAAATATCATTGCAGTATATCCTGGCGGTATGAGAACAGATTTCTGGAAAATTCCTGATCAGAACCGCGATACAAGCAGCTTTATGGATCCGGCAGAGGTAGCTTCAAAAATCGTAAATGCAGTTCTCATTACTGATAAGATGCTTGTTACGGATATCACGATTAACCGGAAATAAGGCGACAGGTAAAAAAAGACTGCAAGACTATCAGACATTAAGACAACCTGTTCTTATAGTCTTCGTAACCAAATTCCCTGATTAATTTGAATTTGCCATCCATCGTCCAGATGCCGATAGAAGGATGGTGCACACCGTTAAATGTGGTGGTTTTTACCATCGTATAATGGATCATATCCCGGAAGATCATCCTGTCACCTGGTTTAAGCTCCCTTTCAAATGACCATTCACCCATAACATCGCCCGATAAACATGAGTTACCTCCTATCCTGTAAGTTGGTTTCCCGGGAACCGGGTCAGTTGCACCGGCAATTTTAGGTTTGTAGGGCATTTCAAGGCAATCAGGCATGTGGGCAATAAAAGAGACATCCAGGATAGCTGTTTTAATGCTTTGATTTTCAACTATATCTTCAACTGTTGAAACTAATTCTCCTGTTTCCCATGCAAAAGCACTTCCCGGTTCAAGTATGACATGAAGACCGGATTTCTCACGGAATCTTTTAAGAATTTTTATAAGGTGAACAACATCATAATCTTTTCTGGTCATCAGATGTCCGCCACCCATATTGATCCACTTGAGCTGAGGAAAAAACTTTCCGAATTTAACCTCAACAATCTCCAGAACTTTTTCGAGAGCATAAGAGTCAGATTCAAAAAGAACATGAAAATGAAGCCCTTCAATCTTTTCCGGTAAACCATCCTTCAGATCATCTGCGATCACACCCAGTCTGGACCCGGGAGAGCATGGATTATATAGCCCATGACTTACCTCTGAATATTCAGGATTGATTCTTAATCCGGTTGAAACTTTCTTCGAATATCTTTGCAATTCAGTCGAATATTTTCCGAACTGGTTTAGTGAATTAAAAGTGACATGAGAACTGAACTTAAGAATTGATTGAAACTCACTTCGCTTATATACAGGAGAATATGTATGAGCAGGAGAACCTATCTCATCGGAACACAGACGTGCTTCGTCCAAAGAACTTGCAGCAGCGCCTGAAATATATTCCCTGAGAATTGGAAAAACTCCCCACATGGCAAATCCCTTGAATGCAAGGATTATCTCAGCACCGGATTCTATTGATACCCGATTGATAAGAGAAAGGTTCTTACGGAATCTTTTTTCATCGATCACGTAACAGGGAGATGGTAATATGTTGTAGTTAATTGGCAAGTATTATAGTATTAGGCGACAGGCGACAGGCGTCAGGTGACAGGGGGATCTCAGGATAATCACCTGATGCCTGTAGCCTGTAGCCCGTAGCCTTTTTACAATTCCAGATCCACATCATGCAGTTCCACCCATGGCAATCCCAGTCTGTTAAGCTCAGCCATAAACGGATCGGGATCAAAATCTTCCACATTAAAGACACCGGGTTTTTTCCAGATGCCTTTCAGATACATCATAGCGCCAATAGCAGCAGGTACTCCGGTTGTGTAGCTGATTCCCTGTGTTCCGGTCTCAGCATATGCTGCCTCATGACTGCAATTATTGTAGATATAATATGTTTTTTCTTTATTGTTCTTTATTCCTTTAATACGGCATCCGATGGATGTCTGACCTTTATAGTTTTCACCCAGTTCTCCCGGATCGGGGAGTACGGCTTTCAGGAACCGGATTGGGATTATCTCCCTCCCTTCAAACATGACAGGTTCAATGCCTGCCATTCCAATATTTTGAATTACACGCAGATGGGTAAGATATTCCTGTCCGAATGTCATCCAGAACCTCGCCCGTTTAAGAGTCGGATAATTCTTTACAAGTGATTCCAGTTCCTCGTGATATATTACGTAGGATTCCTTTGGGCCAATCCCGGGATAATTCAATGGTTTATGTATTTCATGGGGTTTGGTCATGATCCATTTACCGTTTTCCCAGTATTTGCCTTTTTGCGTAACCTCCCTGATATTGATTTCGGGATTAAAATTTGTGGCGAATGGTTTTCCATGATCTCCGGCATTACAATCAACGATATCCAGGTAATGCAATTCATCAAAATGATGTTTTGCGGCATACGCTGTGTAAATTGAGGTCACCCCGGGGTCGAAGCCGCAACCAAGAATTGCCGTGATCCCAGCCCTCTTATACCTGTCGATATATGCCCATTGCCAGCTGTATTCAAATTTAGCCTCTTCAAGAGGCTCATAGTTTGCCGTATCAAGGTATGCAACACCTGTTTCTAGACAGGCATCCATAATATGAAGATCCTGGTAAGGCAAAGCAACATTTACTACGATATCAGGCTTAAATGATCTGATCAGTTTAACCAGTTGCGGAACATTATCAGCATCAATCTGTACTGTTTTTATCCGGTCTTTTCCAATTTTTTCAGCAATTGCATCGCACTTGGATTTTGTACGGCTGGCTAACATAATTTCTGTAAAAACCTCCGGCAGAGAAGCCATTTTATGAACTACAACCTTTCCGACTCCACCGGCACCGATAACCAATACTTTTCCCATATATTCAATAATATTACCAGGTTAGTCAAGTAGCATGTAAACATTCTGATAATATAAAAAATATTAAAACCACATCAGAGTACCATCTACTTAGCTGATCCAAATATAAGATATAAAAATGACCAATCAATGAACTTTTATCATACAAAATTGTAATGACAAGCTTCCCTTTTAATTGAAAACAGAACAAAACTATTTCTGATTATATTTGTATCCTGAAAATTCCGGAACCTGAGTATGAATCTGATCAATCCTTTGTTAATTCTACGGATATTAAGTACCATTCTGCTGATAGAGACAATATCCTATTTTTTCTGTTTGCCTGTTGTATTTATTTATAAAGAGTCTCCTTATCCATTCCTCTGGTCGGCTGCCATAACTATATTGATATCAGGAGTATTTTATTTTGTATCGAGAAAAGCTGATACAAAAAAATTCAGCAACAGGGATGGATACCTGGCCGTTACCCTATCGTGGGTTGTCTTTTCATTATTAGGAGCTTTACCATATCTGATAAGTGGTACTATCCCCTCATTCATTGATGCATTTTTTGAATCAACTTCAGGCTTTTCCACAACAGGTTCTTCCATCCTGAAGGATGTTGAAATACTGCCCTATTCGATACTTTTCTGGCGAAGTCTGACACACTGGTTTGGAGGAATTGGGATCATAGTACTTGTAATAATTATCCTTCCTTCCCTGAGGGTCACCGGTTACCAGCTATTCAGTCTTGAATCATCTCTAAAAGAAAAGATTCACCCCAAAACCAAGGCAATCGGATTCAGAATTTTATTTATATACCTTGGACTTACCCTTGCCGAAATAGTATTGCTGAATATAGGTGAAATGAACCTTTTTGACAGTATTTGTCACTCTTTTGGTACGATTGCTACCGGAGGTTTTTCAACCAAGAATATCAGCCTGATGTACTATTCGTCTTACAGTCAGTATATTGTTATGATTTTCATGTTCCTGGCTGGCACAAGCCAGGTTATTTATTATTATCTGGTGAAGTTAAACTTCAAGAAAATCAGGCAAAATGAAGAGCTATGGTTCTATATTGTTGTTGCTATAATGGCAGGTGCAATTGCTACAATAATTCTGCTCGTTAACTCGACCAGAACATTTGAGGAATCATTCCGTGATGGTTTTTTCCAGATTATTTCCATTTTGACCTGTACCGGGTTTGCCTCAGCCGATTATATGCTCTGGCCTTTAACAGCTGTTCTGCTTATCTTTGTTTTGATGTTCGCTGGTGGTAGTACCGGTTCAACAAGCGGTGGTATAAAGATGGCGAGACATTTAATTGTACTGAAAAATATTAAGAATGCTTTTCTCAAACTTAATCACCCTAAATCTATTTCATCCATAAAATTAAATGGGAAGAGCATCGCTGAAAATACCAACATTTCCATACTTTCCTTTGTTGTTTTGTATCTGTTTCTTTTTGTAATTGGAACAATTATAGTAGTTGTAACAGGTGTTGATCCGGTTACCGCATCCAGTTCAGTGGCAACATGCATGGGAGGAATAGGTCCGGGTCTTGGTACTGTTGGTCCAATGAGCAATTTTGCCCATATGCCTGAGGCAAGCAAAGTAGTTCTTAGCCTGTTGATGATTATCGGGAGGCTGGAAATTATTACTGTCTTCACTATTTTTACCAGGACATTCTGGAAACTCTGAGCTTTGAGGCGGTACTGGGTGCAGGGCGCTCGGATCTGGCTTAACTAAGTACAAACAAACCAGAAACCAGAACCAAATTTATTTCTTTTTATCGAATAATTTCCTGATATATTCGAGACTTTCAGGAGTTCCTATATCACCCCAATAACCTTCATCATCTCTGAACGTAAATATATTGTGCTCAGCAGCAAGTTTGAGATACAGAGTTGTCATAGTGTATACACCTTCAGACATGTAATTAAATATCTCAGGTTCAACAATATGCATGCTGGAAAAAGCTATTTCAGAAAGTTCTTCTTCTGTCGCTAATGTAAGTATCTGCTCACCTGTAGTTTTGTTGCGCCATCCCTTTATCAGTCCGGATTTATCAATAAGGTAGAACTTGTTTCCCGGACGGTTCCTTACTGCCAGGGTAGCTAGTCCTTTTTTTTCAAGATGGAATTTGTAAAGAGCTGAAAGATCAAGATCAGAAATTATATCTACGTTATAAATAAGGAAAGGGCTTTTATCAAAGAATCCTCTGGCTTTAAATAATCCTCCGCCTGTCTCAAGAAGCATCTCTCTTTCATTCGAAACAGAGATTCTGAACCCCATTTTATTGAGACTTTTTACCTCATCTTCAACCATATCAGCGAAATGGTGAACATTTATTATTATGTCGTTAAAGCCATGTGCGGAACATTTCTCAACTGCCATCTGAAGAGCAGTTTTCCCATTGATATCAACAAGAGCCTTAGGAATACTTTCAGTAATCTTTCCAAGCCTCGTGCCCTTTCCTGCTGCAAGGATCATTGCTTTCATGGGTCAGGGATTAGTGTTTACTGTCAGTAAGTTTAATAAACATCTGTGAAAAGGGAATTGACCTGATAGTACGGTACAATTCCGGAAGCTTAATATGGTTTTCAGCTGAATCGATCATATGCAGAAGCAAAGCTACACCAGGTACAATACTCTCTGTAAAAGTAGGTTTTTGTTCATATAAGCCCCTGAATCCGAATGCTCCTAACGCCTGCATCAGTCTTATCATGCTGAATCCTGTGTAATATCCCCTGAATTTTTGTTTATCCTCCTTTGAAACTGAACAAAAATTATCAATATAATAAACTAGAAGTTCTTCCCGGTTCATCTCTGACATCGGGATCTTTGCATCGTATAATAATGAAGCAACATCATACTGAGGAGCGCCTTTTCTACCACCCTGGTAATCGATGAACCATGGCTCCTCTCCCACTACCATGATGTTTGCTGTTTGAAAATCCCTATAAAGAAAATAGTCCTGGCCAGTCTCAAGAAGATAATCTGCCAGTAAATTAAAATCCTGTTCCAGGTGGCGTTCGTTGAAAGGTACTGCAAGAAGTTTTAATAACATGTACTTAAAATAATTCATATCCCACATCATCGACTGACGATCGAAGCTTCTGTGAGGATAACAGAGGTCAAGGTTCAAGTCGTTAATACCTTTAGTCTGAAAGAGAATTAATTTATCAAGGATTTTACGATACAGATCTTTTGTCTCCCTGCCAAAATATGTAATATCCGATCTGCTATGGAGCCATGTATAAAGATTGATGTCACCCAGGTCCTTAAGAAAATAGATAAATTTGTTTGGAAGATATCCGAATATTTCCGGAACAGGAAGTCCCTTTGAAATGAAATGGTTTGTAAACCCGATAAATGCTTCGTTTTCTTCAAAATTGGGATTATGAGCCCCGATAACGCTTTTGTTTCCTGCAGTTATTCTGAAATATTTTCTGTCCGAGCCTGATCTTGGCAAAGCGGCAATTTTAATATCTGAGTCCCCGAATAATTCCTTGTATCCATCTGATACAATGTTCATTTCACTCATTCAAATTACTTTTATCTTTTTACTTTTATCTTTTATCTTAACGAACTCACCCCCTACTCCTTACTACCTACTTCTTACTTCTTACTTCTTACTTCTTACTTTATCCATCATAACCTGATAAGAACCTTCTTCCTGTAAAGAATCATCGCTATACCCCAGATCAGCAACACCTTTATCAATGCGAACATCAGGCTGCCATTCATGTTACCTGCAAAAGGTACACAAACCTTTTCATACAACCAGGTATAAAGACTTATTTTTACGTCGCCCGATGGAATTTTGATGAATATCATTAATCTTGTCCAGATACCAGCCAGAAAATATGCAAAAAGAGCATTGGTCCCGAAAACCATGAAAAAAGCACCCCATTTCTGAAACTTAAATACGTCAGCGATAAGGTAAATCAACGCCAACACTCCCATTGCCAGCCCTGCTGTATAAAGTACATAAGAACTTGTCCATAATGGCTTATTTATCGGGAAAATCATGTTCCATAAAAGCCCAAGGCCGACTGATGCGGCGCCGAATAGCAAAAGCTTACGTACAGTTTTACCGCTTGCGGAACCTTTTCCAATGATCTCTCCGGTGTAATAACCAATAATAACTGTAACTGCGGCGGTTAATGTGCTTAGTAAACCCTCCGGATCGAAAGGAATCCCAAATCCTTTATAAATATGATTTTTACCGAGGATTGCTACATCGACCTTTTGAGCTAAATTTCCTTCAAGGCTAAATGGCTCAGCTCCACCAAACAAAGCCAGTAAAGCCCAATATAGAATTAAAAGAAAAGCTATGACAATCCATAAATAATCTCGCTTTATTGTCAGGCAAATAATGGCGCCAATTCCATAAGCCAGAGCTATTCGCTGCAGAACACCCATGATCCTGAGTGTTGAGTAATCCCTGCCGAAATAAGGGAATATTGCAAGGAAAAGGCCAATGGCAAAGGTTGTAACTGTTCGTCTGAAGATCCTGAGAATTAAACCTGCATTTATCTCATGTCCGTATTTTTTAAGTGAGTACCACATCGAAACACCTACAATGAAAAGAAAAAACGGAAAGACCAGATCAGTCGGTGTACATCCGTGCCATGAAGCATGACGCAAAGTCGGATAAACATATTTCCAGCTGCCCGGGGTATTCACGATAATCATAAAAGCTACTGTTAATCCCCTGAAGATATCGAGGGAAACCAGTCTGCTGCTGTTTTTTGCCATACCTGATCTTAAAAAGTAAGGTGTAAAAATAACAATTTATAATAAAACTAAACACCGCTCTGTGGTGCGTAACTAAGAAAAGAGGCTGTCTGTAATGAAGACAGCCTGATTCTGAAAATTTATTTATTATTGAATAAAAAATCAGGAGCACCTTTAAGGGTGCCCTTGATTTTATTGTATGTCATTCTTAATTTTACCAACCAGGGTTCTGAGTCAATACGTAACCTAAATCACTATATAATGTTATCTGATCAAGAGGAACGGAATTCAGGTATTGTCTTTCATAGTATGCATTGCCCGGCTGCCAGTCTCTTCTCATGTTTGCATCATAAAGATTGTAGATAAAGCCCTTGTTTAAATCGGCAGGGTTAGGATAGACGAACCTAACGGCCGCTTTTATCTTGGTCTTTGTAGCAGCTGAAAATTTATTCAGATCTACGTAAGCACCCTTCCCCAATGAAGTTGGGCCACTAGTCTCTAAAGTCTTAAGGTATTCGTATTTTTTCCAGCGTTTAAGGTCGTTCTTGCGGAAACCTTCAAACATAAGCTCAACGCATCGCTCTCTGCGAATCTCCCAGATAAGTGAAGATACCGATGGATCTCTGGCAGGGTCGTTGACCGCAACCCCGTTTGCTAATACCGTGGTCCCTGATACAGTCATTGGAGGAAGCTTAGG
>JAUYBT010000197.1 GCA_030692905.1 Bacteroidales bacterium | reverse complement strand
AAGAGGCAAAGTTTAAGGTGACTAATATCAGGATAAAGTATCCCCAGATATTTGACTGGCTGAATTTTCAGGATATCAATGTTATCATTATTATTTTCCTTATGCTGGTTGTAGCAGGGTTTAACATGATATCAGGTTTACTAATCCTTATTCTTGAAAAAACCAATATGATCGGTATCCTTAAAGCACTTGGCTCTGAAGATTCTACTATTCGCAGGGTATTTCTCTATCAGGCTGCATATCTTATCGGTAAGGGATTGTTATGGGGCAATCTGATTGGTATCGGACTGGCATTTATTCAGCTGAAGACAGGGGTGATCACACTCGATCCCTCTTCATATTATATTAAAACTGTTCCGGTTAATCTTGAACTGGCCCATATTCTTTTGCTAAACGCAGGGACAATGGCCGCAATAGTTATTATGCTTCTTGTCCCGTCACAATTAATAAGCAGGATTACACCTGTAAAAGCGATCAGGTACGACTAGAAACTAAGGCAAAATATTGTCTCCTTGTTGGGAACCGATCTTACTTTCAGGTTTCCTCCATGCACCCTCATGATCTGTTTTGAGATGCTGAGGCCGATGCCTGATCCGTTTTGCCGGGTGGTAAAAAACGGGACAAATATTTCATCAAGATTTTCTTCAGTAATTCCTGGTCCATTATCATTGACACATATTTCAGGATGATGGTTATTATCAACACCTGCAACTATCCTGATCTTTCCGTCAGGATTATTTTCATTGGCTTCAAGGGCATTCTTTACAAGATTGATCAATACTTGTGAAATAAGGTTTTGATCAGCAAAGATCTCAAGATCAGGATCTTTCAGTGAAAAAGACAAATCAATTCTGTCGCTCCTTTCAAGCGAACTATAAAGAATCTGTACACGACTCAAAAGGTCAGCCACCCTGAACAATTTTTTTACAGGTTCCGGCACACGGGTCAGTTTACGATACGATTCAACAAATGACATCAAACCTTTTCCCTGTTCCTTTATGACATTCAAACCCTGTAATGTGGTGACGATAGTTTTAGCAGTCACCTCTTCCGGTAAAACAGGGATTCCTTCTGTACTATAAATGTGTGAAAGACTTTCCGACAGGGATGTTATTGGCGTAATGGAGTTCATTATTTCATGCATTAAGACCCTTATCAGTTTCATCCACGATTCGAGCTCTTTTTCATCAAGTTCATTCTTGATATCCTGGATTGAAAGAATTATCAGCTCATTATTATTAGTTCTAAACGATGTTGCCTTAAGAGATAACTGTATTTCGCCCTGTTCATTGTTTATAGCTACTAACCGCCTTTCAAATGGCTTGATACTGATTATTGTTTGAAAAAGCTTCTGGTCAATCCGTTCAATTTGCTGCAAATGAGTAAGAACATCTGTTGAAAGCAGTCTTTTTGCTGATGAATTGGCGTGTAAAATGAATCCTTTTTCATTATAAGTAATAATCCCCGTTGCAAGGTGTTCAAGCAATATCTGAAAATATTGTTCCTGGTTCCTGTTCTCAATTTTTAACTTCTGAATCTGTTGATTCACCCTGTTCATACTCTGGTATAACTCCCTGAAACTCCTCTCCTTTGCATTAACAGGAAACGAGAGATTTGAATCATCGTTTCTGACAGAATCGAAAAAGAATCTGATCTTCTTGTTTGTCGAGTTTAAATATGATATCAGGCTGATTGTCAGAAAAGCTATTGCTATAAAAAAGATAATTGAAAAACGTAACGATTGATTTATAAAGGCAAAATATCCCAGTAATGAAGAGAACATTACAATCAGCATAACTCTAATTATTATATTGAAATATAAGTTTTTACTGATCATTTATCGGTTTTTTTAAGTCTGTTGTACAGGGTTTGCCTGGTCACCCCAAGCTGGTCAGCCGCAGCAGTAAAGTTACCGTTATTCTTCTCAAGGGCATTCTGAATCATTTGTTTTTCCATCTCTTCAAGTGTATTGAAAGAGTCTAGATTCTTTATTGAATTGGTTTGCCGCAAAAATAAATCCTCCGGTTTTATTATAGCTGTTTCACTTAATATTACTGTTTTTTCAATGGTATGCTGAAGTTCACGGATATTGCCAGGCCAGGAATACTTCAGCAGTTTTTCATTTGCCTGCTGGTTAATTTTCTGATTTGGTTTATTGTATTTGTAAGCATATTTTTTTAAAAAGAATTCGGAAAGAATGATTATATCATTTCCCCTGTCTCGTAGCGGAGGCAATTCAATCTGGATTGTGTTGATACGGTAAAGAAGATCCTCACGGAAGAGTCCTTCATGAACCATACTTTCAAGGTTTCTGTTGGTAGCACATATCAGGCGTATGTCGGTTGGAATCAGCTGATTTGAGCCTATACGTGTAATCTGACGGTTCTCAATAGCTGAAAGCAGTTTTGCCTGAAGATGAAACGACAGGTTTCCTATCTCATCAAGGAAAAGAGTGCCCTTATCAGCAATTTCAAATTTACCCTGCCGGTTCTCGCGGGCATCTGTGAAAGCTCCTTTAATATGCCCAAACAGTTCACTTTCAAAGAGAGATTCGCTCAAAGAACCCATATCCACACTTACCAGTACCTCTTTGGATCTGTTCGACAGACGGTGAATTTCCTGTGCTATCAACTCTTTACCGGTACCGTTTTCTCCGGTAATCAATACGTTAGCATCGGTCTTTGCAACTTTCCTGACCATGTTAAGTACCTTCATCAGTTGAGGTGATGAACCGATGATGAACTTCTGGTCACGGTTAAACTCTTTCTTAAGTTCTGTCTCTCTCTCCTTAAGATGCTTAACCTCATTTTTCGAAAGATTAAGCTGGATGGCAAGTTTTAATGTTGCAAGCAATTTCTCATTGTCCCATGGTTTCAGTATGAAATCCGAAGCTCCTGCTTTCAAAGCCTTGACTGCAATATCAATATCACCATAAGCAGTTATCATGACTACAGATACCTCAGGATTGGTCTCCTTAATTCTTCCAAGCCAGTATATACCTTCATTACCGGTATTTACCCCTGCCTGGAAATTCATATCGAGGATTACCAGGTTGTAGTCTTTCTTCCTCAATTCGGTCGGAATCTGGTTTGGATTAGATAATGTTGTTACAGTCTGAAATTCAGGTGAGAGTAGAATTTCGAGTGTGCTTAAAATGCTCTTATTATCATCAACAACCAGTATGTTACCTTTCTGAATCTGCATGTATTTGAATTTCAATCTTTTCTATTTATTTACTACCCCCTAAATCCCCCATATGGAGGACTTTAGCCTTGGTTTTCACCCCAAAACCACTATCAGTTTGCCTCTTAGCCCCCCAATTGGGGGGTTGGGGGGTGGAAATACCCCGGATGAGTGATTGAGGAGTTGAAAGTAAAATTACTTGATTTCAAATAAAAATTCAACAATCCGTATAATATTTTTACACTTAATCGTAAAATATATTGACTTTTTGGATTTATCTTAATATTTAAATATCTTTATATCACACACATACAATTATGGCATCATTATGGTAATAATTACTCTTGAAAACATAGAATTATTAAAAATAAGATTATCATGAAACTCTGACTTTGATGAAGTAACCAAATAAAATTTAAGATTGTGAAGTATCTATTTAAAACAATCATCCGGAATTTCACCCGGAGACCGGTAACCAATCTGATCAACCTGCTGGGTTTGACTATTAGTCTGACATTGGTAATCATACTTTCTGTTTATTGCTATAGTGAGCTTACAACTGACAAATACCACAAAAACGGAGACCGTGTCTATTTTTACGGGCTTGAAGATCACCTTTACTCACCTGGTATCCTAAAAGAACACATTGACCGGAAAGTGCCGGGAGTTGAATCAATAGTAAGAATGGGAGGAACATGGGAAGCTCCTGTATTCCAGACAGAAAATAACGAGCCTTTTACATCAGATCTTGTTTTTGCAGATGAAGATTTCTTCAAACTCTTTTCTTTCCGTTTCATTGAAGGAAATGCTTCAGATGCCTTGAAAGAGCCTCTCACAATAGTTATCACAAAAACTTTGTCGGACAAGCTTTTCGGGAAGGAACCGGCCCTGGGAAAGATGATAAAGCTCAATAACAATAAAAGTCTTGCAGTAAGCGCAGTTGTTGAAGAGCCACTTGCAAATTCATGTCTTACCTTCAGTGCGATTACATCTATTGCCACCAGAAAGATAGTTCAGGAAAACGGAGGTGAGTATACTGAATGGGGATGGTGTGATTTCCAGACGTTTCTACTTTTAAACAAGGGGGCGAATCCGGAAGAGACAGCGAGAACAATTGCATCTCTTATACCTGAAGATAACCGGAAAGGCTATCTGAATACGAAGCTAACTCCATTAACTAAAATCTATTTTTCAAAATTTACACTTCTCGGGAGCAATTATCTTATATCCGGCGACAAAAAGAAAGTTCAGATCCTGGTCCTCGTAGCTTCACTTGTTCTAATGATTGCCCTGATCAATTTTATTAATATTTCATCATCTCAGTGGCAGGAAAAAATCAAACAGACAGGGGTTATTAAGGTAATCGGGGCAAAGCGGTCTTCCATACTCCGTAACGCACTTGCCGAGTCATTCCTCTTTTTTCTGGCAGCTCTTTTTGTTGCTATCGAACTTGTTAATGCAGCCAGTCCATTTATCCGGGATTATACCGGTATTCACTACAGTCAGCAATTAACAAATTCTCCCGGCTTTATAATTGTTTCTCTGGCAATTATCGTTGTTTTAAGTGTTGCTTTCAGTATTATTCCTGCTTTGCGTATCTCTTCATCCAGGGCAGTTGATAATTTAAAAAAAACAACAACACCCGATAAAACCAACTTCTCATTCCGGGGTGTTCTTGTCACCATGCAGTTTACAATCGCAATTGTGCTGATTTCATTTACCGTTCTGGTCCAGAAACAAGTAAGATTCGGGAGTAATAATCTGGGTTTTAACAAGAATAATGTGGTAGGCATAAAACTTACGGAGCAACTGAGCCAGAAAAAAGATGTACTCAGAAACCTGCTTGAAGAAAAAACATTCGTAAAGAGGGTCTCATTTACTCAATATTTTCCAGGTAAGACAATTTCGTATTGGGGTAGCATACTGGACCTTAACGGAGAAAAGAAGAATGTAAATTTTGATACATTCTGCGCAGATGCAGCCTTCTTTGAAATGTTAGGACTACAACTGGTTTCAGGACGCTATTATAGTGACAACCTGTCTTCGGATAAAAAGAAAATTATTGTGAATGAAACATTCCTCCGTGAGAATAAAATATCCAATCCGGTAGGAGGGACAATCGCAATGGGTATGATGAACGAACAGGGTTATAGCTCAGAAATAATCGGTGTCGTAAAAGATTTTCATTACAAACCTGTAAATCAACCCATTGCCTCCCTGGCAATTAGAAACGATTCTTATACATCATATTGCCTTGTAAATCTTCATTCAAGTAGTTATGAATCATTACATTCTTCACTTGGAGAAATCAATAAAACTGTTTCAGAACTCTCCCCATCGTTTCCGGTTGATGTTAGTTTTCTTGATCTGGCAGTTGAAAACATGTATCAATCGGAGCTCAGGTTCCGTCGAACATTCTCCTTATTAGCAGGATGTGCAATTGTTATATGCAGTCTGGGAATTCTGGCCATGTCAATTTTTGCCTGTCAGCGTCGCGTTAAGGAAATAGGAATCCGTAAAGTAAACGGAGCCAAAATCTATGAAATACTGTTGATGTTGAATAAAGACTTTGTAAAATGGGTCGGGATAGCTTTTGTAATTGCCTCTCCTATTGCCTGGTTCACTATGCACAAATGGCTTGAAAATTTTGCTTATAAAACCGAACTCAGTTGGTGGATTTTTGCACTTGCAGGGATAATTGCCTTAGGAATAGCGTTGCTTACAGTTAGCTGGCAAAGCTGGCGAGCTGCAACGAGGAATCCGGTGGAGGCGCTACGATACGAGTGAGTAATTTGAAAATGAGATAATTTGAAAATTTGAAAATATACGAGAAAACAACGTGAGTTTATAATGTATTTATTCGAAACGAGAAACAAGAAACAAACTTAAAAGTCCCCTGGAGAAATTTAGGAGTAAAAAATAATGAAATGAAAAATCCTACCATTCCAATACTATTGCTTTTAATGCTTTTCCCAACTTTTTCCTGTCATCGCAACCGCCTTAAGACCAGCGAAAAAGAACTGGCAAAAGAGATCCTCACTCAGGAAAATGAAAATAAAGAAGCAGAAAGAATTGCCCTTGAAAAACAGTTAGCCGATACCCTGAACCAACCAAAAAAAGGAGTACTTTTTAAAGAAGACCGTTCAGTCGATCCTGCCTGTCCTCCTGTAATAATTGACATTGCAGGAAGCCTGAATAATATAAAGGAGTTTAAATTATCTGACGTAGTTTCTGAAATCAGATATGTACGATTGGAAACTGTTCCTGATTCAACCTTTTCAAGGGCAATGAAATTCAAATACTACTTGTTTTCAAACTATATAATTGCAACAAATCCGTGTGGTATTCTCCACTATAGTAAAGACGGGAAATTTATAAATATCATAGTCAAGAATAAAACTACCGGAATCAATGTAGATGCTGACTGGATGCAAGTTATGGGTGTTAATACTTTTATCGGAGGAGGCACATCGGTTTGGGCTATTGGCGACAGTTTATTTTATACTTATCGTAATAGCATTACCGGGCAGGAATACATTATGGGATATGATCTTTCTAAAAAACAAATCAGTCCTTCAAAACAATATGAACCTGAAAATCCCGATCAGATTATTGGCCTGGGTGAAATTGCTCTTGATATGAATCCTGCCAAAAGAAAGCCTGTATGGAAATATAAGTTATCGCCCGAACTGGTGAGTTGGGCCATGCCGTATGAGTATATTTATCAGAGTATTGGAACATTTTATCTAGACAAGAACACTTATGCAAAAGAGCTTGAAAGAACTGATAAAATTGCTGTAATTAATAACAAGGGTGATACGCTTACAGCTTTCACAAGATTTGAAGAAGGCAATAGCCTGCGGTTTGAATTTGGAGGAAAACAGTTCTTATGGAATGGCCTGAATGATACTGTTTTTCAGGTTGTTGGTTCTAACAGGATTATTCCGGTAATCGTTCTGAACCTAGGACAATACAAAGCTTCTCTAAAACAGGTCAGGCAAATTGGTTTTGATTTAACAGGAAAGATAATTCCAAGGCATTTTGCAGAAAATAGAAATTTCATTTTTTTGATCTTTTCCAAAAATGCCTATGATAGTCAGAATAATAGAAAGAATAAAAAAGTACAGATATATCATGCCCTGTTTTTAAAACAAAATCATCAGTTATTTATTATTAAAGGTGATCCTTACAATTATTTCCCTGAGATACTTGAAAATAATCTCGATGGAAGCATACCGGTCTGGCCATTATCTTACATGATAGGGAATAATGGAGAAATACTGATTCCATTAAAAGGCAAAGAACTGAAAGATCGGATCACATCAGAACATTTTAAACTCTCAGCAGCACCTGTTGCTAAAAAGAATGAATTGAAACAATTAGCCTCAATGGTCTCTGATACTGAGGATATCCTTATGATAGTCAAATAAAATTATTACAAAAATGAACCATCAAATCAAAATAATACTTCGGAATCTGACCAGGAAACCTGTTTATTCAATTATAACTTTCACAGGTTTTACATTCGGAATCGTAGCTAGTTTACTGATTTATCTCTGGGTGTTCAATGAACTGAGTTATGAAAAGTTTCACCCTGATTATCAGCGTATTTACCGTGTACTTACCCTTTCAAAGCAGGGGGATGAAATTGTAAAATCGCCCGGTTGCTACCGTCCGATACCAAAAACAATGAAGATGGATTATCCACAGATTGAATATGCTACTTATATTAGTTACAGTTCTGAAGATTCACCTCTGAAACTGGAATCAGGTGGTGAAAAAATTGAAGCCAGAATGTGCTGGACCAATGAAGATTTTTTTCAGATTTTCGGAGGATTTAAATTTATCGAAGGTTCTTACGAAGGTTCTTTCAAAAATCCGGATAATATTGTTCTATCGGAAAAAACAGCAAGAAAAATATTCGGAGATCAACCGGCACTGGGAAAAACACTAATCAGTGACAAGTATTTCAAAGAGATTTATACTGTTGGTGCCGTAATCCGAATCCCCGAACAAAGCCACATCGATTTTGGATTTATACTATCTGAAAAAAACAGCCGATATTCGGGTTATTCAAATAACTGGGGCGACAAGGGATTTGTAAGGGTCTATATCAAACTGAGAAAAGATGCGCAGATAGATGAACAGTTTCTAACGTCTATATCAAACCATATCAGCCGGTATTCGAAAATTACAGACAAACTTATGTTCCAACCTCTGGCAGATATCCATCTCTATTCCGATTACCAGAACGATTTTTATACTAAGAATCCAGGCAGCTACAGGTATGTCTGGATTTTTTCAGGACTTGCTTTCCTGATAATCCTTATGGCATCACTTAACTTTTCGGCATTGTCAGTTGCCCGCGCATCTGAGCGTTCTGTGGAAATTGGTATCAGGAAAGTAAACGGGGGCAGCAGGATCAGCATTTTCAGGCAGTTCATGTCAGAATCTGTTTTTCAGACTTTTGCAGCAACTATTGTTGCACTCTTCGTTGTCTGGTTCATCCTTCCATGGTTTAATACACTTTCCTCAAAAGAGCTTATTTTAAATATTTCGCCCCATTTAATAATTAACCTTTTCCTGTTGACTTTCATGGTTGGTGTTATTGCCGGAATTTATCCTTCATTATACCTTTCTGCTTTTCATCCTATAGGAATATTCAGAGGCGGTTCCAATTCCGGTTCAAGGAGTACTTTTATCAGGGTGCTCGTCACTGTTCAGTTCACTATAGCAATCTTTTTTATTATATCAACGTTATTGTTTATCAGGCAGATAAATTATGTACATAATAAAGACCTGGGTATTGACGACAAAAATATAATTGTTATTCCTACAGGTTTATGGTATGGTAATACAGAATTTAAAGAAGAATTACTGAGAAATCCCAGAGTTTTAAGTGTTTCAGCAAGTACTTATGCGCCACTTGAGGGTGGTTTTAAGCGAGGTCTGTCTCTAAGCCACCAGGGACGTATCGACACTCTTCAGGTTAACTATTTTTTTGTAGATGAAGACTTTGCAAAAACATACAAACTGGAAGTAATTAAAGGTCAGTTTCTGCAGATGAGTTCCAGCGCATATTGGGAAGAACTCAAAAAATCAAGCAAAAGCAGGAAAGAGGGAACTGAATATGCTATTTCTATCCCTATTGTGATAAATGAAACTGCGGAAAAGATGCTGGGTTTCGATGACCCAATAGGACAACGAATAGAAGAAAAAGTAATTGTCGGGGTAGTTAAAGACTTTCATTTCAGATCGTTGCATTATGCCATCGAACCATTGGTCATGTCTAATAATCCTGAAGCAATAGGAACAATGAATGTAAAGATTACACCCGGAAATATCTCTGAAACACTTAATTACATCCGTGATACTTACAAAAAACACAGGGATGACAGAGAATTTTCATACCGTTTTTTCGATGATCTTTTGAACGAAAAATATCAGGCTGAGACCAGGTTAAAGAATATCACAATTGCGTTCGCATTCCTGGCAATTATAATATCTGTTCTGGGTATTCTCGGGATGGCTATTTTTTCAATCGATCGCCGTACTAAAGAGATAGGTATCCGAAAAGTGGCAGGGGCAAAAACTTCTGAAATATTAATTTTACTGAATAAAGAATTCATAACATGGGTAGTGGTTGCTTTTATAATTGCCTCCCCGGTTGCATGGTATGCAATGCATAAATGGTTACAGAATTTTATTTATAAAACAGAACTAAGCTGGTGGATCTTTGTATTAGCCGGAATAATGGCATTTGGAATTGCGTTATTAACAGTAAACTGGCAGAGCTGGAGAGCAGCAACGAGGAATCCTGTAGAGGCGCTACGATATGAATAAGTAATTTGAAAATGAGATAATTTGAAAATGTGAAAATGCGAAACTAAGAACGAGAAACAAAAAATAAACTTAAAGGTCCCCTATGTGGGATTTAGTGGGTAAAAAAAGGGGATAGATTTTTTTAATCGTAAAATGTCCAGGCCAGACCATAGCGGAACATCCTGATATTCATCGGATAATTGGGTATCATATCGTAGTTATTACCTATCCTATTACCCATCATTCCGTAGTTTACATGATCGAACATAATAAAGACTCTTGTCCTTTTAACTTTGAAATTCAGAAAGACATTAAGGAAGGGATAATTACCGGCACTAGCCTGATCCTGACGGAAAAATCTCCCGGTTGCCGGCATATAGGAATAGGGGTGATAAAGAGTATGATAGGTTACATCAACACCAAGTTGAGTGTTCAATCTCCCTCCAGTCTGTTTAAATCTGAAGAGATGCTCAAAGTACCCGGCTGAACGTACCGTAACCAACGGAAGATCAAGTACATCTGCATTACTGCTTTTCTGAATTATCACATCAGTGGCAAGATGAAATTTCCAGGCTCTCAATTCTTTTCTGACCGTGAGGGCAGCGACCGAGAGGCCTCCGGAATGCTGCAACGGAAGTGCAGTGGTATCAAAATCCGTATAGTTATCGATAATAGCATAATTGAATTTGATTTCAGCTTTCCTGGCCGGATAGGAGAACACTGACCCCAGATCGATCCTTAACTCCTTCTTAAAATTATTATTCCATTTAAAGTGGTTGCTTCCCCAGCGGTCATACCAGAATGAAGGTTGCCTGTTAGCGATTCCGCCAGTTATTAACCATGATGCCCTGCCCTTTTTCCAGTCGAAAGATTTGGATATCTCACCGTTCAGATTGAAATCACCGGCTCTGTATCCACTCAGAAACAATTCTCCTGTTGCTATCCAGCGGAACTTGTCGCCTATGTTGTTATATAATCTCCCGACTAATACATTATTGCTCCTGTTCCATACAACTGTGTCGGCAAACATTGTGTCATGAGTTGGCATAATCTGACTGTAACGGAATATTTCATTTCGTAAACCGACACCCCCTCCGAGTCGGAACTTTCTCGTCTCATCGGTTGTAAAATCGAACCTCACAGTATTTTTAATGTTCCGTGAATAGAGAGAGTCAAAAGTGACAGTTTTACTTATGAAGGTAGAATCATAAAATCCAGATGCCGGGTATCCGTCTGAGTAAGTTCTCTTGTTGCTTTCCAGTATAAAAATATGTGAAAAAGTACCGCTTAATCCAAAAAATCCGGATCGTTTTTGCGAGACACTATCGGATTTCCCTTCGGGATTACCGTTCAGGGTGTACCGTTGTACAAGCAACAGGTTGCGGTTCTTCAGCCTGGTATTAGCCTTGTCAAGTCCTCCAAGATTCACAGGGACTTCGCGTGTATCAGACATGTTAAGCTGGCTTTTATCAGTTATCCCACCGTTTTCATAAGATATCAGGTTATTCATACCTGCAGCAAAATAAAGTTTATATTTTACCCCTGTATATGAAGAATAGAGAGTAAAACTTTTATCCTCTGCCCTTTGGTAGTTATACTGTCCCAGG
>JAUYBT010000189.1 GCA_030692905.1 Bacteroidales bacterium | reverse complement strand
GCTTTGTGTATATGGTATCCTGAAGTCGTTGGCTCCGGTAATGATAAGGATTGGGGTATCCCAGTTATCAACCATTAGGTGAGGGGAGTAAGTGTAACTCTTCGGCCCTATCCAGTATGGACCTTCGATGTCTTTATCGGGAAACCATAACTCTTCGGTTGAACCATACCAGCTGGTAAAGTTAAACATGCCGCAATGTGATACAAAAGCTTTAAATCTTCCTGCATGCATTCCGGCCAGGTAAAAGACAGAATACCCACCGTAGCTTGCCCCAACTGCGCCAAGTCTGTTTGCATCTACGAATGGCTCTTTTGCCATTGCATCGGTTGCGTCGAGATAATCCTGAATATTCAATCCGCCATAATCACCTGAGATCTGTTCTTTCCATGCCTGTCCGAAACCTGAGTCCCCACGACGGTTCGGAGCTATCACAATATAGCCTTTTGCTGCCATCATCTGATAGTTCCAGCGATATGACCAGCTTTGACCAAGTGCACCCTGAGGACCTCCTTTACAAAAAAGAAGAGCCGGATATTTTTTGGCAGGATCAAAACCGGGAGGATATATGATCCACATCTGCAGGTCTTTATTATCTTTTGTCTTGATGTATCTCTCCTCAACCTTGCCCATCTTAACGGATTCATAGATAGACTTATTTATAAAGCTGATCTGTTTAATCTGGCCGGTAGTCATGTCAACAACCGATACCTCCGGGGCCATTGACATCGAAACAAGACGTGCAATAAGCACTCCTGACTTGAGATTGATCGGGCCCAAATCATGTACCCCTTCAGTTACCTTATCCACACCTTTGCCGGAGAGGTCGGTTCTAAATATCTGACCTGTTCCAAGATATGCACATGTAAAGTAGATAGTCTGCTCGTTAGCCCAGGTAATATTTTCAACATCAAAATCCCATCCTTTTGAAACCCAGGTACGCTTGCCATTTTTTATATCATATACAAATAAGCGATCAAGATCTGCTTCATAGCCATCTCTTTCCATGCTTTGATAAGCTATCTTTGAACCATCAGGCGAAAATACCGGGTACTTGTCGTATCCTCTGTTACCTTCAGTTATGTTAATCTCTTCAGATGAAGATAAATCATAAAGAAATATATCCGAATTTGTGCTTCTGGCATCTGCCATTCCATTCAGTCTTTTTGAGGTATAAGCAATAAACTTGCCATCAGGGCTCCATGAAATCTCACCCTCATCAAAGTTAGTTGCAGTAGGGGACTCAAATCTTTGTCCTTCCATGATATCTTTTTCCTCCGAAACAGTGCTTCCGTTAAATGAGGCAACAAATATATGGCTGTAGGAAAAATCACTCCATTTGTTCCAGTGGCGGTACATCAGGTCGTTGATGATCCTGACATTTGCTTTTGGGAGATTATGTTTCTCGTTGGCAGTCTGATCCAGTTTGACCCTCTTTGTAAAATAAATCTTATTCCCTGCCGGTGAGATGCTGAAAATCTCAAAATCGCTTAACCCGGAAACTATCTTCTGCTCTGAGCCGTCTGGATTCATAGTACACATGTTTCCTTTATTGACAAA
Organism: Bacteroidales bacterium; assembly: GCA_030692905.1. Lineage (GTDB taxonomy): Bacteria > Bacteroidota > Bacteroidia > Bacteroidales > VadinHA17 > LD21. The sequence continues at coordinate 6,429 of JAUYBT010000189.1, read as the reverse complement.
GGCGATTGACTTCCCGTTATTGAACCATTGCGGAGAACTGCCTCCGTCGCTGGTCAGTTGTACAGGATCGCCTCCCGCTGTTGACAATTTAAAAATGTTGGTTCTTCGGGCTTCACTCTGAAGGTCAATATCTGTAACAGTGTATAACACAGTCGAACCATCAGGTGCGAGTGTAAAAGTTCCAAGTCGTCCGAATTTCCACATTATTTCAGGAGTCATTACTCCTCCGGCTTTTTCTTCGTCAGTCAGCTGGTTATTGAATTGTGGCGATGTTTCCTGAGTGACTGGTACTTTTTGTTTGCATGAAGCAGAAAAAAGCAGAGCTAAAAGAACTACCGGTAAAAGATATCTTTGCATAATAGTATGATTTAATTACTGAATTATTTTTTTTTGAGGGCTTCAGAAACTTTAGTCTTCAGTTCGTCATACAATTCCGGATTGTCTTTAAGAATCTGTTTGACAGCATCACGTCCCTGTCCCAGTTTAGTATCACCATAACTGAACCATGAACCGCTTTTCTTGATAATCTCAAAGTCCACTCCCAGGTCAACAATCTCTCCAAGCTGGGATATCCCTTCTCCGTAAAGTATATCAAAATCAGCCTTTCTGAACGGTGGTGCAAGCTTATTCTTCACAATTTTAACTCTGGTACGGCTGCCTATAATTTCTTCACCGTCTTTAAGCTGGCTTGTTCTGCGGATATCCAATCTCACTGATGCATAAAACTTCAATGCATTACCTCCGGTGGTGGTTTCCGGATTGCCGAATACAATACCGATTTTATCCCTGAGCTGATTTATAAATACACATGATGTGTTCGTTTTATTGATATTGGCGGTAAGTTTTCTTAATGCCTGTGACATTAACCTTGCCTGCAGACCCATTTTTGAGTCGCCCATTTCTCCTTCAATTTCAGCCTTGGGCGTAAGTGCAGCCACTGAGTCAATAACAACGATATCAAGTGCTCCTGACCTGATGAGGTTATCCGTGATCTCAAGAGCCTGCTCGCCGTTATCAGGTTGGGAAATAAGAAGATTTTCAACATCAACTCCCAGTTTCTCCGCGTAATTACGGTCGAATGTGTGCTCTGCATCAATTATTGCAGCTATTCCTCCGTTTTTTTGTGCCTCGGCTATAGCATGAATAGCCAGTGTTGTTTTTCCTGATGCTTCGGGACCGTAAATCTCTGTTACTCTGCCGCGAGGTATTCCTCCGATACCGAGTGCAGCATCAAGTCCGATTGATCCTGTTGAGATGACCTGGATGTTGTCGATTGGGTGGTCGCCCAGCTTCATAATGGTTCCCTTACCAAAATCTTTTTCAATTTTCCCGAGAGTTACCTCAAGTGCCTTTAGCTTTTCTTTGTTTATTTCTTTTCTTTCGTTGCTCATACTATTTGTTTTATTGATTATTCAAAACGTGGGGATTTTTGATCCCTCTTTTAATTGTATCACGGTTATTTATTTTGTTATTATGGGTAAATTTACGAAGTTTGAATTGTTTTCTGAAAAAAATTGAGTAATTGTTATTAACATAAATCGTCAGATAGAGAATTCGAACTGGCAATTAATAGATTGAAAATAAGTTATTTGTGAAAGAGTATTTAAAAACAGGCATAAAATTGAAGCAAGTGATAATCTTGTTTTTGCTGGTATTGATTATTGGCTCATCTTTTAATGATCTTTTTTCCCGGAATAATGAGGCGAAACCCACACATCAATTCTCCTTTGAAGCCTTAAAGGAGCCTATTCTGCAACCTGTTCAAAAAGAGCCTCCTGCAAAAATGAATCTTCCGTCCGGCTATGAGAAAATTCTGGATGAAGCCCTTGATTTTCAATTTAAAGCCGATTCGCTCAATGCCCTGGCAGGTGAGCAGAAAAATAAATTGGAAAAACTTGCAAACACTGAAAAATCTGCCATAAAAATGAAAATATCTGAGAATGAATTACTTGCTTATTCGTTTCAGATATCAGCTGATCAGAAATACGGCGAAGCACAGTCAGTGAAGGTTATTAAAGATCCTGTGCAACAAGCTGATAATAGGGCTATTAAAGAACCTGATAAACAGTCAGATACAATAATAAAGATTGTTCCTGTTGTTCAGAAACCTGTCGAAACTTTTGCTTTTTTCGAAGTACTGGCAAAACCTGTTACTGACCCTGATGAGAAGATCGCCATCGATGCTGAAGTTCCACCAGGACTGATCTACCGCATCCAGATTGCTGTCTTCCGTAATCCTGTTACTCTTACATATTTTAAGGGAATCACACCCGTTTACGGATTTAAGGTTGCAGGAACTGACAAAACAAATTACTGTGCCGGGATGTTCAGGAGATCTTCTGATGCTAATAAAGCGCTTGCTGCAATCAAAGGGAAAGGTTTCAGGGATGCATTTGTTGTTGCACTTTCAGGGAATAAACCCGTTTCTGCTGACAGGGCATCAATTCTTGAAAAGGAGTGGGGTAAGAAGCCTTTTGTAAGCATTGCGAAGTCTGTACCTGAAACTCCCATTGACACTGTTCCACCAACCCTCTCATTCAGAGTAGAAGTGATCAGATCATTAAAACCTCTTAAAGATGATATTATAGAGGGAATTAAAAAGATGGCAGGTAACCGCGGATTGGATATTCAACCTCTTGATGATGGGAATATTGCTTATTTGATTGGGAAATTTATTACTTTTGAAAGCGCTGCAGAGTATACTGACCTGATGATAAGAAACGGTTACCGCGAAACAAGGGTTGTTGCATGGCTGGGGAAAAAAGAGATACCGGTTGAAACTGCAAGGCAACTATTTGAGAATCTGAAATGAAGGAGAAAACATTACATAAAGATGATAAGCGGAAAAGCGGAAGCGAATCAAGTACTCTGGTTCTTTACAATGATGATATCAACACTTTCGATCATGTAATAAAATCGTTGGTTGAGGTGTGTGGTCACAACTCTGTTCAGGCTGAACAATGTGCTATGATTGTTCATTTTAAAGGCAGCTGCGAAGTAAAAATAGGCATGACAGAGGTACTTAATGCTATGAGCCGGTCACTTAATGTGAAGGGGCTGAAGTCGAAAGTAGAAAGTCTGTAACCTTTTTTATTAGTCACGGGCGACGGGGTGAATTTGTTTTTCTCTTTTAATTGCATCACCAATTGATCCGTGCCTTTCATAATAAACCAGTTTGCCATAGATTATTTTCATTTTTTATTCCTCCAAATTTAAGTTTTTAATGATTTTTATGTTTAATGGGGCGTTGCCCCAAACCCCAGTTACTTTTTTATCATGATATAAAAAAGTAACCAAAAAAGATCAAGGCTGCAGATAATTTTGGGGCTCCTGTTTTTCCGATTGCCCACGCAATACAACTCGTCGTCGCTCCGCTCCTCCTCAAACAGTATTGCTTACAGCAGGCCCTCACAGCAATCTTCAAAACAATCGCTATTTCCCAAAATTCTCTGAGGCCGTTTGAAATCCATAAAACATACTTTGTGTTTACAGGTTTTTGTAGATGGAGGTGCGCAGGCAAACCGTAAATGGCGCGAACTTCAGCCTGGCCGGTAGAGCCAATAAGGCCTGTGTAGCAGGCGCACGGCCAAGGTGAAGTTGTCATTTACGGCGCCCTTTTTTGGTTCGTTTTTTGGGCGAGCAAAAAATGAACAAAGAAGAAACAATAACCCTCCATCTGGGGATTTGGGAGATAGTTCACTCCATTACCGGGTTGCCATTGCACCACGGAAAAACTTTCCATTTTTTTTCCTCCGAATTTTAATTTTTAAACAATTTATTCAGCGATGGAACGAAAATATGCTTTAATTTAATTCGAGTAAATAGCCCTTTAGGGTTAGCCCTTCTCTATTCACCGGCGGATGGATTCTTAATTATTCCTTTCATTTTCAGATATTCGACTGTTGCTTCTGAACGGTTATGAACTCCGAGCTTGCGAAAGATATTTTTCAGATGACTCTTAACAGTATTAATGCGGAGATCCAAATCATCTGAAATCTCTTTGTTAAGCTTGCCTTTTGAGACTTTTCCCATTATTTCAATTTCTCTGATAGTGAGGCCATATTTATTATCAATGCCGGACACTGGAATATAAACAACGGCATCAGTTGATAATTCTTTAACAGGATTTTCAGTGTCAAGATTAACAAACCTGAATTGTTCTTTAAATGATTTTACCAGAAAGTAGTTTAGGGCATCTATCACCTGGGTTTTATCAGCCCTGATGTTAAATTCAATATCCTGATCTACTTCCAGAACTTCTATATTAAAGTCCAGAAGGGGCTTACTATGCCTGAGCTTTGATTGCCTGGGCTTTGTTGTAAGGTTTATAGCATGATTTTTATATTGTGTTTCCATAGAATAAGTGACTTAAGTTTGGAGTGACTAACTTACCGGCAGGCAGGAACGCCTAAAGTTCAGCGTTTGAATAAAATTTAACTGGCGCACAACCGATAAAGGATAGAATAAAAATACCGGCAACTACTTTGATTAATGTGTTTTTCATAGCAAAAATGGGTTAAGTGAGACATATTATTAATTCAAAAAAACTAGCACTAAAAATGAACATTCATGATGTTCTTTCCGAAACACAGCAAATCTTCAAAAACCAGCGGGTTAATACAGCAATTCTACTTTTAAACCGATCAACCCTTAACAGGTTAGCACAATCGTGCAATAAAATTATGAAATTCTTTTATTAAACGCAATACATATCAAAAAAAGTTAGCAGCCTGTGGAGAGGGTTAACCCCTTTGGGGGATTGCGTGATGTTATTCTTTGAAATAATTTCGAGTTGGAATAATTCTCAAGTCTCGTGAAATTGATTAACAACTTTCGGAAAATAACCTCCGGCACAGACCGCACCAGTTTAATGGTTTTACAAACTTGTCTTTCTGTTTCGCTGACGGATCACATGGAATATCAATTTAATCGTCAGAAAGCCGGAACTCATCTCGTGATTGGAGGAACGAATCTTGGATTGCCGGGAACGATCTTTGGATTGCCGGGAACGATCTTTGGGTTGCCGGGAACGATCTTCAATCTCTTCAGAGAACTCTCAATAATAAATATAGTTTTCAATTATTAACCGTAAAATTTTAACGCTATGACAACAAATCAGAAGATTAGATTAAGAATGTACCTGGGAACCAGGAATTTTGTAAGTCAGAATGAAGCAACTGCAAACAGAATTCCAAAATTCGCAACAGCCTATGCAATCTTGCTGAATACCACTGATGAGATTCAGTTAATCGGTGAGATGCAGGGAATTAACAAAACGGGTCTCGCAATGGACAAAAACAAGTTAAAAATGACACTTATCGCATTGGCAGTTAAGTATTCTAATAAAGTAGCCATTCTTGCGAAGTTAACCAACAATGACACTTTACTTAAAGAAGTCAGATTCAATGAATCTGATCTTGTAAGATTATCCGAAGTGACTTTGAAGGAGCGGGCAAAGATCATTTATGATAAAGCTGAAGCCAATATCGTAAATCTTGCAGAACAAGGTATAACACCGGATACACAAAAGGTGGTTTTTAAACTTAAATTATTTATTCAGTTTTAACATTTTTAATTTTATCAATATGATTAGACATATTATCAATAGAATCAATTTTATTATTGAAGATTGGCTTATTGTTATGATTTTTAAAGCCCTTTTTATTAAGAATGGAATCTATTTCGCTGTACTTAATATATTCGTTTTTATTTCTCTCATTTTTCTGATTATGGCAATAATTGACTATGCCAAAAGCTAAAGATATGATTATTGCAATCCAAACAGCAACCGTTTTTATTATTATAGAATTTAAAAAATCATCTCTTCTTTTGTGTTTTATAAAATTAACAATGCCCTTGTCAATATATTTTGTGCCTAAGTCAGTAATTATTACTGGATTGAAACAAGAAATTAACCCATTGTCTAACATGTATTTTGACGAAACGTTTATATCAACAGGTTCATGTTTCATGTCCTGTAATTCATCATAGACATAGTGTTGATTTATTTTTTTAAAAACAAAATCACATATTTCAATTTGTTTTTTGGTCAATGGAAGTTCTCTCATTTTTAAATATATCAATATGAATAGTTCTTAACTGTCAATTTACAATACCATGTCGAAGGCGCAGTTTTTAACCTTGTTTATAACAACTTGCCGTAAGGCAATGCGATTTTTATATACCGAGCCGTTCCGCCTCATTAGCGTATTGAGTAGCTCGCAAGAGCGGAATACGCGTAAATAAACAGTTTTGCTGTTTATGGATGAGGCGGAACGGCAGTTGAGACTAGTTGCTGGCGGGTATTCGTAGCAGAAAGTTACTACCATTTAAAATTACAATTAAAGATAAAAAGCTTTCTATCAGCACAATACCCCGCTTGCAATTAGCCTTTGTTATGCCTCTGTGCTTTATCTTTCTTAGAGTTCC
>JAUYBT010000173.1 GCA_030692905.1 Bacteroidales bacterium | reverse complement strand
TTCACGATAATCATAAAAGCTACTGTTAATCCCCTGAAGATATCGAGGGAAACCAGTCTGCTGCTGTTTTTTACCATACCTGATTTTAAAAAGTAAGGTGTAAAAATAACAATTTAAAGTGATACTGTTTGTTGATGTCTTTACATAAAAATGAATGAGGCTGCCTGTTTAAAGGTAGCCTCTCAAAAAACAGAAGGCTGTCTCAAAATTGAAATGGGACAGCCTTTCGCTTTAGAGAAATATTTTTTTAGAGTGCAGTAAATATTCTTACTGATGAATTAGGGGAAGCAACAGCCCTAAATCCGGCCATTGTGTGGTGATACCTTCGACCAATAAAGAGCGTTGCTGTAGCGCTGTAGGCTGCATAGGATCCGCTGGTACCCCTTATCTGGAGATCTCCAATAACTCCGTTGATATCCACTTCTTTCATCTTAAAGGTTATAAGGCGTGAACCTGAAGAGATATTAACACTTTTAACCACTGTAACCTTTTGCCAGCCCGTTGTCTCTCCAAAAGAAACAGGTTGACCAATGTTTACCGGAAGACTGGTACGGGAATCAATATACTGATATTGTAATTTCTTACCAGATGGCGCTCCTGATGTTTCGTAAAGAAAATTGTAGAACTTTACCCAGGCGGTTGAATCAGTAACTCCTGTTGCATTAGGTGTATATGGGTAATCATTACTGAACACCACTGGAACCTGAATGAAGTCATGCACAAAAACATTCTGCTTGCCAGCTGTCAATGTTGTATTCTGGTCATAAACCAGTGTTGCCATGTCAGTACCTGTATACATCTTTATGTTTACAGTGCCCGGATCAACGGCATAGAATCGTCCCACTGCCCCGTTTGGTATGGCATTGTAGGTAGTAAGAGGAGCTTTATTGTTGGCGAATAACTGGCCATTAATCTCAACTTTAGTGATGTTATTGGCAGCAACGGCTGTTACAGGAACATAGTAGTGCAGCTGAAATTCTGCCTTATCAGCGATATCTGTAGTATTGTATTCAATTTTGTTTTTCTCGCACGAAACCAACAGAGTTATCGCCAGAACCAGACTTAAATATTTATTTATTTTCATAATCATTGACTTTTAATATTTATACAATTACTTAGTAGGCATATCACCCGGATAAGCAAACCACGGAATCGAGGTCTGATAGTTATCTGCTGTTCCTGCAATGGGTTTTAACAAATCCAAAGATGGTTTGTTCCACATATACTCAGAGTTATAACGAGGCCTGATCCGGTAACAGGGTGAACCTCCATTAAATGTATTGTAAGCGCTTTTCCGGTTCTGTACCTGAGCCGGAGACAGATAAAGGCCTTTGTAAACTTTTGTGGGATCAGTATCCCATTTTTGAGTTACTGAAGAAAGATCCCAACCGTTACCGCTGGAAGGATAATCTCCGGTGTATGCTATGTCGTAATGATATTTACGCATATCCACCCATGCTTCCTCAGCACCCCAAGGGTAAAGAGCAATCCATTTCTGCATCATGATGTGCGACAGTGAGAAATCTACTGGGGCAAGACCATCTACATAAGGCCCGGCAGCATATTGCGAAGCCAGAGTAGTAAATGTGGTCTTCGTAATTTTATCACCACCTTCAGCCTTTCCTGCAGTACCGGGGGAGATATAATTGGCTGTGAAATCCAGATCGGCCCTGACACCGGCTTTAAAGGCAGTAAAAGCCTCGAGTTTCTGACCTAATTTCCAGTATGCTTCGGCCAGGCAGAATTTAATCTCTGCGCATGTCATAAGGATATAAGGTGCATCATCCCTGAAAAGCCAGCGGCCTTTGCCATCAAGAGTAGTAGATGAACTGGCATTCCGCCCATAGACCGAAGGTGCAGTTCCAATCGGACCAGCTGTGCCAGTAAAGGAACCACCATAATATTTGCGCCTCTTGATGCGGTTAATATTGCTCATATAATCATAGGTGGGATCATCAACGGTTGCCAGTTTAACGGCAACACGCGGGTCGTAATTCCCTGTAGTAGTAGTAGTTATTGTATCACAAATAATCTGTTTAGCAGCCAATTCATATGGATAGTAAGTATTACCGGCAATCGGTATTTTATTACTCGTGGCTTGATCATATCTTGGAACAGTACCGGTAAATACCTGAACCGCATATTCGTGCTGCCAATAGACATATGATAGGTTAACCCTGGTTGTACCCCAGAAGTTATTATAGGCCGATTGTGCTGCAGCTGCACCGCCTCCGCCAGTTTTAACAGTGGCATCATCAAGGGATGAGGCTAATGATTTATTGGCACAGGTAATTAGTTCAGGAGCATAAGCAGCTGTAAAGTTAGTTTTGTTGGATAAAGAAGCTAAGTTACGGACTATTACGCCATAAGCAAATTTGATCCATTTAGCTTTGTCTCCACCATATATATAATCATTGCCGCTGATCTTTGTACCGTAGCTCTTATTATCCTCCTTTTCCAGGTACTCGATGGCCTTGTATGCCCATCCCCTCACTGCAGTGTATATTGTATCCTGATAATCATACCTGTGTGATAGCAGTCCCGGCACGAAAGCATCTTTCAGAATCAGTTCGCCATGGTGTTTGGTCATCTGATCCCATGAGAATGCTTTAATGGCATAGCCTATCCCGGCTAAAGTCCATTCCTCATTCTTAACTGATTGATTGATCATGTTTTCAAGGTTCATCCCCTGAAGCCAGTAAACAAACCGCCACATCTCACCACCTGCATCACTTCCAGCAGAATAATAATGGGTTGCGAAAGTGGTATATGAACCGGTACCCAACATTTGGGTAAGACCACCTGTGGCACGTACATCGTAATACATGCCATTATACGCTTGGATGATTCCGGCTAAGTAAAGATAACCATCCACATAAGCAGGAGCATCCATATTTTTGTTGACATCGAGGTATTTTTCACAACTAGTAATCATGAAGAGAAGAAATGTCAGCAAAACAACGGAAAATGATATCTTTTTTATCATAGTTTCAATTTTTTAGCATTATCAATTATTTAAACGTCACACTTAAGCCAATTGAGTACCCTCTGGGATTAGGCAGTGCCCAGACATCCATTCCCTCACCACCTGTACCACCGAGAGCTGCGGATACCGTGTTTCCAACCGCATCAATACCGGAATAGTTCGTCCATACTAACAGGTCGTTACCAGCTACAAAAACACTTGCCTGCGATAAAGGTGTTTTCATCAGCCATTTAGAGGGTAAATTATAATTAAGACGCAGCTCCTGCAAACGCAGGTAACGAACATTTTTCTCCAGCCAGTCTTCGTCCCCACCGGTATAAGTCGTAGGAAAAGCACCGTATGCAACAGAAATGTTGTTTTTTGTGGGAGTGGCAGTGTTTTCATTTCCATCCTGTAAAACACCATTGAAGACCACAGTACCTTTTTCGCGAAGTTCAACTGACTCCTGGCTAAGACCGGATTGCATCATTAGACGTTTGGTTCCGTTTACAACTGTTGCTTTATATCGGCCTGAGAACATAGCATAGAGACGTAATCCCTTGTAACTGACATTGGAAGTTATACCAAAACGTAATTTTGGTTCGCGGTCACCGATTACGCTCCAGCTTCCACTTGTAACCGGAAGTCCGGTTGTAGGGCTGATTAAAATATCTCCTGCATCATTGCGCAGATATGCCAGACCTGTAAGAGATGTTACCGGAAAACCAACCTGAATACCGTTACGGATGTTTCCTGAGTTCCATGTATAAGCGTTATAATATTCTGTTACGTTTTTAGGAAGAAAAACGACTTCCGATTCAGTATGTGACGAATTAAATCCAAGATTCCAGGTCAGGCCGGATGCCATGCGGATGACATCTCCGTCAATATGAGATTCCCATCCCCAGGTTTTAAAAATACCCACATTCCTTGTGTTTAGTACGAATCCTGTACCATAACTCAACCGGAAGTTTTTAATAATCTGATTATCACAATAGGTCCAGAAATACGTGAAATCGGTATTTATTCTATCGCCAAAGAAACGACCTTCAAAACCTATTTCTTTTGAGGTTGTAAGTTCGGGCTTAAGATTTTTATTAGGACCAGTAAAACCATATCTGTAACCTCCACCCCATAAGAATGTAGGTTCCAATTGAGGATCAATCTCCAGAGGGCCGGCATCTTTACCAACCTGTGCAATAGTGCCACGAAGTTTTAGATAACTGATCGGTTTAACATTCTTAATGAAAGGCAATTCTGTGAGGATGAATGAGCCTTCGATAGACGGATAGAAATAACGGTTATTCTCTACAGGTAATGTTGATGACCAGTCATTACGTCCACGAAAGGTCAGATACGCCATCCTGTTATAACCGAACTCTAACTGACCTGAAAGGGCCTGTATCCTTCTTTTTGTTGTTCTCTGCGTTGAACTGATCGATAAAGGATCACAGTTGTTGATTGACTGAAAATCAATAACTGCAAATTTGGAACCTGTAGTAGCAAGTCGGGTTACCCCATTCTCAAGCTGGTGATATCCAAACTGAGCTGAAAAGGATAACTTTTTGTTGAGAAACTCATTTGAATAACCTGTAAGAATGTTCAGAGTCGGGTCCGAAAAGTCCGACTTTGTGATGTTATAATATCCTGTTCCATCCTGATAAGTATCATAATAAGGGTGTCTGGAGCCTATATAAGTCTGCATACCAACGTCCCAGCCAACCTGCAAACGAATAAATGCGTTTTTGACAGGAGTAATATTTGCTGATAAATTTGAGATGAAACGGTTAGACTCATCATAAAATTTATTTTTATATATTCCGTATAAAGGGTTAAGCAAATCCCCATCCAGATAATAAGCCGGTGCTGACATATGAGAACCGTCTGCAGCCAGATACTTTGACATGTCATCAACAATCGGCCAGAGCATCGCCCTGTATAATGGCCCTTCAGTACCTATAGGTACTTTGTTGTTATCAGTATTAGCATATTGCATTGAAGACTCAAAGTTTAACCAATCATTTATTACTGCTTTACCCGATAGCGACAGGTTAAACCTGGAAAACTCTGAGGTTTTAACAATACCCTTCTGATTTAGAGACGACGCCGATGCGCGCAGAGTAATTCTGTCTGTTCCTCCTTCAGCCGAGAAATTATGTTTTGATGTATAACCAGGCTGCAAGATGGCAGAAATATTGTCATAAAGGTTCACGCCGTCCGGATAAAGGCCTCCAAATCGATTTATATAATAATAGTTAGTAGTTCCATAATAACCGTTTGCATATTTGGTCTGGAACTCTGGGTAACCATAAGCATTATCCCAACGGAATGAATTGCTATAAGCTACTTTGCCTTTACCTAGTGATCCTTTTTTTGTTGTAATAATGATGGCTCCGCTTGAGGCATCCGAACCATAAAGTGCAGCGGCAGCGGCACCTTTTAATACAGTCATTGATTCAATGTCTTCAGGATTCATATCATTACCACGGGAGGCATAGTCAAGGTTGCGAGCCGAATAATATTCCAGGCTTGAACTACCGACAGAGTTAACCGGATCAAAGGTGGAGTTATTCATTGGTATACCATCAACTACATACAATGGCTGGTTATTACCGGAGATGGAGGTTATGCTTCTTAAAACCACTGTGTTTGAGGCACCAGGGGCCCCACTTGTTGATCCAACATTCATTCCGGCAATACGACCTTGTAACGCTGTTATAAAGTTGTCGCGACCAGATTCAATAATGTCCAAAGCCTTTACAGTCTGAACAGATGAGCCAATAGACCTGGCAACCCTTTTCATACCAAATTCAGCGGTAACCACAACTTCATCTATCATTTTAACATCCGGACTAAGTTGCACATCAATTCTGTCGGAACTTTCTACAATAACCTCCTTCGGAGTATAACCAATAGATGTAAAAACCAGTACCTGTCCGGGAGATGCGATAATTGAGTAAGAGCCATTCACGCCTGTACTCGTTCCCTGAGTTGTGGTTTTAATAACCACATTTACACCCGGTAACGGTTCATTAGTGCTGGCATCAGTCACAAAACCTGTAACAGTTCTGGGCTGGGCAATAGTGCTTTGAGAGAGCAGTATCCCCATTGCCGTTAAACACATAAATAGGATTGTTCTCATTTCATTGATTTTTGGGTAAAGTATTAGGGATTTAAACATCATTAAAGTTAAAAAACTATAATGCAAGATACAATTTTTTTTAGTATGATGTATGACAACTATCATTTTTTTGAAACAAAGCTGAAATTTTTTTTTCGTTATATTTTAAGAATACCAAAAATGAAGCTCCCCGCCGCAAGCAGCGGGGTATCTTAAAACAAAACCAACTGTTTACATTGATGCAAA
>JAUYBT010000151.1 GCA_030692905.1 Bacteroidales bacterium | reverse complement strand
GTCAGATGGTTTTGTTGCCGGATCAACAAGTGCCTTAATTGTGAGGGACCTGTCTTTGGCTGATACTCCTGTAGTCGTTTCTTCGTTAAGTAAATCGACGGAGACAGTAAACTGTGTCTCGTGCAGCGAGGTATTTGTCCCTACCATTAAATTCAGATCAAGCTCTTCGCATCTCTCTTCCGGCAGTGCCACACAGATGAGTCCGCGGCCATGTTTGGCCATGAAATTGACGATTTCGGGAGTTATGAGCTCAGCAGAACAGATGAAATCACCTTCATTCTCGCGATCTTCATCATCAACAACAATTAAAAGTTTTCCCCTCTTAATATCTTCAATTGCCTCGTCGATAGTATTCAGTTTAATATCATTCATTTTAACAAAATAATTAGTCCGATGCAGAATCCCTGCGTTTATCGTTCATGCTAATCCTGTATAAATAGTCCCATATCTTTCTGAAGAACGAAAGATATGTGTCAATGTTCATTATCACAGAATCTGTAGTAGCTTTATATGTAAGATAAATACCGATTGGTAATAAAATATATGAGGCTGCCCACATCCCTGCAAATGTACCAATAACATCCTCTTCCACCAGTTTCTGTCCCGAAATGGAAATAACATAATAGATAACAAAGAAGAAGATCGAAATAACAGCCGGAGTACCAAGCCCTCCTTTTCTGATGATGGCACCAAGAGGGGCTCCTATGAAGAAGAATACAAGACATGCGAAAGACATAGTCAGTTTCTTGTTCCATTCCACTTCATATTTTTTGATGCCCTTGACTTCATAATGGAGAGATTCATTTTTTTCGGCCAGGAAACTGTTTCCATCTTTAAGGTTTTCAATAGCTTTTACCAGCACTGTTCTTTTTTCAAATATTGTAAGAGAATCAAACAGGACTTTCGTGTTAAATTCCTTAAATTTTTTTAAAGTGTCAGGGTTGCCGTCCTGGATTGCAAAATTGGGCACGTAGTTTCGTTCGTAATAAATTTTTGTATTATTGAATTCTTTGAATTGATTAATGATTTTTTCATTATACTTTTTATTAAGGGAATCTATGTAAAGGGATAATTGTGAAATATTTAACATAGCTGCATACGATTTAAAAAGACCCTCTTCACTTCGTTCCAGATCAAATCCGGTAAGGGAGATCACTATGGTCTGCTCTTTAAAAATGTCTTTTCTCGATGGATACTTTCTGGAAGCGACGTTCACATTTTTCTCTTCTATCTCATTGTAAGAATAGCCGTTATAAAGAATCATAATCAGGCCTGTTCCGTCAGGAGTTGTTTTCATATAGCCTGAGTCAGCTAAAATCACTAAGGTATTGCCCCTTCTGTCGCGATGATCGTAGATTATAAGATTGTCGAGGCGATTGGTCACCGGATCTTTGGTAGTTATTTTAATGCTGAAATCAGGCACTCCGTTATAAAATGTACCGGCCTGAATATTTATATCAGGTTTCTTACGGCGAATATCCCAGAGAAGAGTTCTTGCTTTTTCAGTTGAGTACGGGAGGACATTATTTGAAAAAAAGAAAGACATAACAACAACGAAACCGATGAGGACAATTAATGGTCGCATTATTCTCTGAAGTGGTATCCCTGAAGATTTCAAGGCAGAGAGTTCACTGAATTCTCCCATATTTCCGAATGTCATAAGGGAGGCAAGGAGTATTGCCAGGGGAAGTGCTGTAGGTACGAAGGTGAGTGCAAAATGGTATAATAGCTCAACAAGTATTTTAAAATCAAGGCCTTTTCCGGCAAGCTCATCAACATACATCCATAGGAACTGTAAAATGAGTATGATAAGCACAATGAAAAATGTGAATATGAGGGGGCCTATAAATGATTTTAATACAAAACTGTCAACCTTTTTCACTGATTGATCGGATTAGATGGCAAAACTACTTGATTTTTGTCAAATATCACATTTCAAAAATCATATATAATTAATATGGGGCGCTGCCCCAAACCCCGGTTACTTTTTTTTCTTGATATAAAAAAGTAACCCAAAAAGATCAAGGCTGCAGATAATTTTGGGGCTCCTGTTTTTAAACTTGCTCACGCAATACAACTCGCTCGCTTAACTCGCTCAAACAGTATTGCTTACAGCAAGCCTTCGCAGCAAGCTTAAAAACAGTCGCTATTTTCCCAAAATTCTCTGAGGCCGATTGAAATCCAAAAACATTCTTTGTTGCTATAGTAGTATCTAAGTGACAGCGCTTTGGCAAACCGGAAATGGTGCGAACTTCAGCTCGGACGGTAGCGCCAAAAAGGCTTATGTAGCAGGCGCACGGACGGGCTGAAGTTGTCATTTCCGGCGCCCTTTTTTGGTTCGTTTTTTGGGCGAGCAAAAAATGAACAGTAAAAAAATCAGATACCTAATAATCTCTTCAGATCAGCAATCTGTGAATCCCAAAGGTAGATTGAATCTTCCTTTTCATCTGCTTCTGCAAAATCGGTTATTATCAGTGCGAGATCGCCGGTTAGTTCATCTATATTTATTCTGAACTCAAAGTAGTTCTCTTCTTCATTTTCCAGGTTTAACCATTCGAATCTGACCAGTTTATTTTCCTTAAGGGCGGATAGTCGGGCTATTGATTCGGAACCATTCCAGAAAAATGTAAAGAGATCACCATCCACATTTACATTCTCTGCGAACCATTCACTTAATCCCTCTGGTGTACTGAGCCGTGAAAAGAGCACTTTTGATGAACAGTTCAGGGTGTATTCCAATTCGAACTTCAATCTCATTATTAAAATTTATCTTTATACTTTACTATTTCTGCAATATAGAAAAAATATTGAAACTAAAAAACCTTATTGTTAATTTGTAACAAACTGATTACATTTGCACCCGCAAA
>JAUYBT010000120.1 GCA_030692905.1 Bacteroidales bacterium | reverse complement strand
CTTCTCAAATAATCTTTCAGCTAACACAGCCCCCACAATTGCGACATTCTTCCCGGAAGCCGATTCTTCCGGAGTAAAGTACCGTCCATTTTCGAGTTCAAATGATCTGATATTTTCAAATTCGTGAGTAACTGCTGAAACATACGAATCTTGAGCGAGATTCTTCCTGAATTTTATCTGTTCTGTCTGCGCAACCGAAAAGCATGCTGATGCAGTTTTTGTTGACCTGTTCAGAAGAGCGGTGTAATCATCTTTCGAAACTACCGGTCTTTTGACGATATTATACCACGGTAGATCCATGTTGAGAGCCCAGGGTATTTTATGAACATAAATCACATTCTCTCCCAGAGATGAAATGGAGTCATGGATTGACTTTTCCAACCAGTCAAGCACTGTGAATACCGATATAATTGAAAAAATGCCAATAGTAATTCCGAAAAGAGAGAGGAAAGTTCTTAACTTATTAACAATAATAGAGTTAAAAGCGAATATAAAACCCTCTTTAAGAAGCCTGAAAAACATTTTATTATCGTGAAATATTATTATTTAGGGTCAAATATACGAAAATCATTGAATGCTGATAATCATATATTATAATGTATTGAGGTTAATAAAAAAATATCTATTTTTAAACGCCTTAAAAGGATATCCAAAGACGATCGTAATAATCATATAATGAGTGACAAGAGAATACACAGTGCTCTGATTTCAGTTTTTTCCAAGGAGGGATTAGCAGATATTGTCAAAATGCTTCATGAACTGGATGTGAAGATGTATTCTACAGGAGGTACTTTCAGTTTTATAAATGATCTTGGTATAAAAGCAGAAAAAGTTGAAGATCTTACAACTTATCCATCAATCCTTGGCGGCAGGGTTAAAACACTTCATCCATCCGTTTTTGGCGGGATACTGGCCAGACGGGAAAACAGGGAGGACCTTGAGCAGCTTATTAAATATAAGATTCCTGAAATTGATCTTGTTATTGTTGACCTCTACCCTTTTGAGGAAACTGTAAAATTGGTTGATGATGAGGAAGAGATAATTGAAAAGATAGATATTGGAGGTATTTCTCTTATCCGGGCAGCTGCTAAAAACTATAATGATGTTCTTATTGTTTCAGGAAGAGATCAGTATCCCGATGTTCTTGCACTGTTAAATGAAAAAAAGGGATTTACATCTGTTGCTGAAAGACGGCATTATGCTGCAAAAGCATTTCAGACATCTTCACATTACGATACTGCCATCTTCAAATATTTTAACAGGCAATCAGGTATTCCGGCTTTCAGAGAAAGCATTAATTCTTCTTATCACCTGCGGTATGGAGAAAATCCGCATCAGAAGGGGATATTTTACGGTGACCCCGGCCAGATTTTCGAGAAACTTCACGGGAAAGAGATATCATATAATAACCTTCTCGACCTTGATGCAGCTCTGAACCTTATTGATGAGTTTACTGCAACTACATATGTAATCATTAAACATAACAATGCATGCGGTGTAGCTTCACGGAAAAATCCTTCAGATGCATGGAAGGATGCTCTGGCGTGCGATCCCGTATCTGCTTTCGGAGGTGTTATCGTTACTAATGCTCCTGTGGATGATGTGACAGCTGCAGAGATCGATAAGATATTTTTTGAAATTATTATTGCTCCGGGTTTTACACCATCTGCCCAGGAGATACTGAAGCAAAAAAAGAACAGGATAATACTTCTCAGAAAAGAATCAGGCAAGAGCGATTATGGATTCAGATCGTTGCTTAACGGGGTACTCTGGCAGCAGAGGGATAACAGCACTGAATCAGCACAGGAGATGAAACCGGTCACGAAAAGAGCACCCAAGCCTGCAGAAATTGAGGATCTCATATTTGCCAATATTATAGTAAAGCACAGCAAATCAAACGCAATTGTGATAGCTAAAAACAGTCAGTTATATGCCAGCGGTATTGGCCAGACATCGAGGGTTTATGCATTGAAACAGGCTATTGAAAAAGCACGCTTATCTGGGTTCGATCTGAAAGGGTCAGTTCTTGCATCCGATGCTTTTTTCCCGTTTGCCGACAGTGTTGAGATAGCTCATAAAGCCGGTATTACTGCGATAGTACAGCCGGGAGGGTCAGTCAGAGATCAGGATTCGATCGACTACTGTTCTTCAAATGGGATGGCAATGGTATTTACAGGAATCAGACATTTTAAACATTAAAATATTAACAAATTAATCATCTCATTAATGGGACTATTTTCATTTTTAACACAGGAGATTGCAATGGATCTGGGAACAGCAAACACCATCATAATTCATAATGATAAAATTGTTGTTGATGAACCATCGATAGTGGCAATTGATAAAAATACAGGGAAGCTGATAGCAATAGGTGAAAAGGCAAGGCAGATGCATGGCAAAACACATGAAAACATTAAGACAATAAAGCCTTTACGCGATGGAGTAATTGCCGATTTCAATGCTGCCGAACTTATGATAAGGGGAATGATCAAGATGATTAACAAGAGCCCGCGATTCTTCTCCCCATCTCTGAAGATGGTTGTTTGCATACCTTCGGGTAGTACCGAGGTGGAAATACGTGCAGTACGCGATTCATCGGAACATGCTGGTGGACGGGATGTATATATGATTTATGAACCTATGGCCGCTGCAATAGGGATTGGCCTCGATGTTGAAGCTCCCGAAGGTTGCATGGTGGTTGATATCGGAGGAGGCACTTCCGAAATAGCAGTGATTGCTCTCGGAGGTATCGTTTGTAACAAATCAATCAGAATTGCCGGAGATGGATTTACAACTGAGATTCAGGCATATATGCATCATCAGCATAATATAAAAATTGGTGAACGGACAGCAGAAGACATTAAGATCATGGTAGGCGCTGCTCTTCCTGATATAGAAAATCCTCCTGCCGATTTTATTGTAAGAGGACCAAATATTATGACAGCCCTCCCGATCGAAATACCAATTTCTTATCAGGAAATAGCTTACTGTCTCGATAAATCATTATCCAAAATAGAAGCAGCACTATTAAGTGTACTCGAGCAAACACCACCGGAACTATATGCTGATATTGTTAACAAAGGAATCTATATGGCCGGTGGAGGATCTTTACTTAGAGGTTTGGACAAAAGACTTACCGATAAGATCAATATAAAATTCAATGTTGTTGAAGATCCTTTGCATGCCGTTGCACTTGGTACCGGGGTTGCCCTGAAAAATGTCGATAAGTTTCAATTCCTAATAAGATAATTCAACGGAATGAATGAAGAATCTGCTGAATTTTCTGGCGAGATACAATAACCTGATCATCTTTCTTATTCTCGAAGGAATAGCTGTTTATTTACTGGCAACAGGGAATAATTATCATAACACCCGTGTTGTGAATGGCATCAGAGGCCTGATAAACGGAATTGAGGAGAAAATTAATAATACCCGGACATATCTGAATCTTCGTGAGATCAATGAGAATCTTGCAGCGGAAAACGTCGCTCTTAGGAACAGTATCGGGCGTTTGGTTAAAAGGGAGAATTCGCTTTTTTTTTCTGTTTCCGACTCCATTTACCGGCAACAATACCTTCATACATCTGCCGAAGTCATTAATAATTCAATAAACCGGCAGAAAAATTTTTTCACTATCAATAAGGGAGAGTTACATGGTATTAAAGTCGATATGGCCGTTACTTCAGAAAATAGTGTTGCAGGAGTGATTATTGGTTGTTTTGCAAACTATTCTGTTGCCATGTCGTTTCTTAACCTTGATTTCAAATTAAGCGCAAGGATAAAATCAAACGGTTATTTCGGATCTCTAAGCTGGGACGGCAGGGATTACAGTCATGCTATTTTAAGTGAAATACCTCAGCATGTTTCTGTAAATATGGGTGATACAATTGAGACTACCGGCTATTCTGCAATTTTCCCCGAAGGGGTAATGGTTGGCACTGTGAGCGATTTTGAGAAAATTGGTAGTGATTTTTATAAAATCACTATTTCATTGATAACCGATTTTAAAAAATTACACTTTGTGGATATTATCGGTAATATGAAGAAAACTGAACAACTTGAACTTGAAAAATTATTTCAATGATCAACTCAATTTTAAGGTTTGGTCTGATTTTTATTCTGCTGATCCTGCTTCAGATTCTGTTATTTAACAATATCCAGTTCAGCGGATATGTTAATCCGTATGTCTATGTAATGTTTATTCTTCTTTTGCCTGTTGAAATACCATCATGGTTATTACTTCTGTTATCATTCACTACAGGCCTGATTATGGATTTCTTCTCGGGTTCTCCCGGAATGCATTCTTCTGCTACTGTGCTTGCAGGATTCGTTCGCCCATATGTTTTAAGGGTCATATCACCCAGGGATGGTTATGAACCGGGATCGGACCCATCTATGCTGACTTATGGTTTTATATGGTTCTTAACCTATACATTATTAATAGTACTGGTTCATCATACAGCTCTTTTTTATCTTGAGGTATTCAGATTTGCAGATTTCTTCAGAACGATGTTAAGAGTTTTATTAAGTTCGCTGTTTTCCATAACTTTTATTCTTCTTTTTGAATATTACAGGAGAGGAAAGTAATTGAACCGATTATGAAAGATGCATTCATTAACAGGAAATATGTTATAATGGCACTTATTGTGCTGGCATCTTTGTGTTTGATAATCAGATTGTTCATCATACAGGTTGTAAAGGATTCATACAGGCTCTCTGCCGACAATAATGTTCTGAGATATGTTACACAGTATCCCGCACGCGGACTTATTTATGACAGGAATGGGAAATTGATAGTCTTCAATCAGGCGGCTTACGATCTGATGGTTGTACCTGCTCAGGCCTCAAAAATTGACACAACCGGGTTTTGTAACCTCATTGGAATAACAAGTGAATTGTTCAGGGAACGAATGAAAGCCGCTATAAACTATTCGAGGCGCGCTCCTTCAGTATTTCTGAAACAGATTTCAGATGAGACATATGCAAGGTTACAGGAAAAGATGTTTATGTACTCCGGGTTTTATGTTCAGCCGAGAACTCTGCGAAAGTATTCGAAGCCTGTAGCTGCACATGTTCTTGGATACGTAAGCGAGGTGGATGATGGTATTACCAGGAAAGATCCCTATTATAAACCCGGAGATTATATCGGAAAGAGCGGCATAGAAGAAGCATATGAAAAAGAACTGCGTGGCAGACGTGGTGTAAAAATTTTTCTTGTTGATGTCTACAACCGCGTAAAAGGTTCTTATGCAGATGGAAGTAAGGACACGCTGGCTGTTCAGGGAACAAATATCATATCCGGGATTGATCTTGATCTTCAGGAATATGGAGAACTTCTGATGAAGAATAAACGGGGTAGTATAGTTGCTATTGAGCCCAAGACCGGAGAAGTTCTGACACTTGTCTCTACACCAAATTACGATCCGGGATTGCTTGTCGGAAGGATAAGATCAAATAACTATGCAAACCTCTCAGCTGACACTTTAAAGCCATTGTTTAACAGGGCGGTGATGGCGTCGTATCCTCCAGGTTCTGCTTTTAAGCCTATAAATGGGCTTATTGCACTCCAGGAACAGGTAATTTCACCTTCCACACTTTTTGGTTGTCATAATGGTTATCTTTTTTTGGCATGTCATTCACATCGATCTCCTTTAAATCTGGAAGATGCAATAATGATCTCCTGCAATTCATATTTCTGCCAGGCTTACAGAAAAGTACTGGAAAATCCAAAATACCCTTCTGTTTCAGCAGCTTATGAAAAGTGGAAGGGATACCTTAATGAGTTTGGTTTTGGAAATAAACTGGGAACGGATTTCGTTAATGAACTTCCGGGCTTTATACCAGCCGGAAGCTATTTCGACAAATACTACGGAAAAAACAAATGGAAAGCACTTACGGTAATTTCAATGGCAATCGGACAGGGGGAGGTTGGAACGACACCTCTGCAGATGGCCAATATGACTGCAGCCATTGCCAACAGAGGTTATTATTATACTCCTCATATTGTAAAATCAGTCGGAACTGCCGGGAATATTGATACCCGGTTTACAACAAAACATTTGATAAGCATTGATTCTGCAAACTTTGAAGAAATCATAAAGGGTATGGATGCCGCAGTAAACGGAGGAGCAGGAAAAACTGCGGGAATTGCTGCTTTAAAGGATATTATCGTGTGTGGAAAAACCGGCACCGCTCAAAACCCCCATGGTAAAGATCACTCTGTATTTGTCGCCTTTGCTCCAAAAGATGATCCTAAAATTGCAATTATAGTTGTTATTGAGAATGCAGGTTTTGGAGCAACTTTTGCCGCACCGATTGCCAGCCTGATGATTGAAAAATATCTTAAAGGTGAAGTATCCAACAAAGATCGGGAACAAAGCATGCTTAACCTTAATCTCATGCAATAGTGAAACGCAG